>CAYIZJ010000024.1:1205-12224 GCA_964368045.1 uncultured Muribaculaceae bacterium | reverse complement strand
AAACAAATCCCCGAATGGGGATTTTTTTGTGGCGATGAAAGGAAGCGAACCGACATTCGACCGTTTTTTTCGGTCGACCGGTGCGACCCGAAAGTTAATTTGAACAAATAAAGTGCAGTTCAAATTATTACGAAGGGGAAAGGGACCCGCCAATTTATTGGTGGGAATTTACAATCCGACAGCGTCACCATCATAAAACAAATCCCCGAATGGGGATTTTTTTGTGGCGATGAAAGGAAGCGAACCGACAATAGGAAATTTAATTATTAAAAAAGCCCGTGATAAAATTTCACGGGTTTTAAATTATCCTAACTTATTCTTTATCGAACGGACTTTTGATAATATTTCTTGTAAATCAATTTCGCTGAACGCTGTTGATTTTTCCTTGGTCTGTAATTCATCCGCCATAACAACACATAATGTTGCCAACAATAAATTTTCAGGCAACGGCCCTATTTTTTCCAAAATTTGACGGGCACGTTTATCCAACTTTTTGCCTAATTCTATCAGTCTGGCTTCTTGACCGTCTTCACATCCCATAGAATAGTTTTTATTAACAATAGGTATTGATACTATGCTCATGTCAGATTCTTTATTAAATTCATTGCTTTGTTAATCAATTCGGACGCCGATTCATTTTTTTGACGTAAAATCCGGACTTGTTCGGTTAAAATTGCGACTTCTAAATCAGTTTGTTGGGCTGGCTGTAAACAGTTTGCCTTTAAATCGATTGCCTTTGCTTCTAATTCGGCCAGTTCTTTTAAAATTTTATTTTTTGTTTCAATCATAATTTACACTTTAAAGTATTTTTTAATTCTGTTCAACCATAAAATGTGGTATAATGTCAAAAGTCGGCAAGGGAGCAAATTTATGAAGACAAAAATTATATATATTTCAAATAATAAAACTTTTAATGCTTTGGAAATTCAGGCCGCTTTTGACGAAGTCCGTAAAACCTTGGCCCTGCCCGCAGACACAGTGATTTTTGGTGTTCCATTGGAAGATGAAATCGTAAGCACAACCGCAATCGATACAGATGAAACACTTGAAACCACACCGGACGATATAAACATTGATATGGCAGAAACCGAATCAGAAAACGAAGTTATCGAACATATTCAAACCGCAACTCAATACGAAGAAGCCGCTGAATCTAATGATGAAACCGCCAATTTTCCGATTTTGGAAAAAGATGAAATTAACAGCGATATCGATATAATTAAAATCTTTGCCGATTCTGATGATATGCCACAATCCGAACCAGAAATTGTGGACTTTGCGATTATCGACGAAGAAGAAGTTATTGAAGAAATCCCCGAAATTATTGAACCAGTCCAAAGCTTTGACGATGAAAACGAAGTTGATGACGAAGACAAAGTTATCCCTATTCTTTCAATTTTATCCGGCAACAATTCGAATGCTTCGGATATCGCAGACGACATTATCGATACAGACGAAATAATCAAAGACTTTGATGATTCGGATGATATAGCCGAAGCTTTTATCGCAGAAACCGGTGATGAAGATAATTTTGCTGATTTACCTGAATACATTCCAGCAGAAAACAGCATCGAATCCATATTCGAAAAAATGCGACCTTTACAAGATGATTCACAAAACGTCACAAAAACAGAACAACCAGAAAAAGAAGTCATTTCTGTTACAAAACACGAAAGTGTTGAATCTGTTGTTTCTGAAATATTAAAAGACAATGAAAATAATATAAATAAAAATTTAAAAAAATTGGCAACTGAATATCAAAAAAGCGAAAAAAACATCGAAACAAAATCTGAATCAGGCGGCAAAATCGGCCGATTGAAAAACATATTGCCTTTTAAAAAATCCCGTCAAAGCGAATCTGGTGCGGGTGCATTAAGTTCTTTGTTTGATTGGGCGGGTGTTGCAGCAAACGACGACGATTTTTCAATCCCAAGTTATTTCCCAAGTTCAAAATAATAATACAGGGATTTTTATCCCTGTTTTTTTATTGAACCCATGGATATTTTTTTATTGCAAAAAATTCCGTATTTTTTTATATTTTATATATGTTAAAAATTAAAAGCTTTTTATTCACATTATTTTCTTTTGTTATATTAACGGGTGCAACACTTGCCAATAATTGTCCCGATTTAACCACAGAAGAATGCAGGGCGACCCCAGGATGTGTTCACAATGGAACGAATTGTTCGACCTGCACCATGGGCAGCTTTTGCGAAAACGGTATTAAAACCAGTTGCGATGATGCCACAAACGGTTCACATCCACTTAGTGATTTTGGGGCGACATCAATTTTTGAATGTTATGTAAACGAAGAATGTTCCCCTGGTTATAATTGGACTGGCGAATATTGTTTAATCTGTCCACGTGGTTATTATTGCCCAGACAAAGAAGTAAGCGGACGTTCATATTACAGAATGAATCCATGTCCCGCAGGTCATTCAACCAGATTGCCTGGACGAACTGGTTTCAAAGACTGTATTTTGATAAAAGGGGAAAGCAGACTTTGTGATAACAATACTTGCTTTGATTTATAATGAACACAGATACAATTCTTATATTGATGGAAAATGCGGGATTAAAAGTTCTGGGATATGGCAACGGCAACGTTATCATCGAAGACCCAGCCTGTATTTTACGCAGCTTTGAAGTATTCGCACAATATGCTTGGATTATTATCAGTGCAATTACAGGCTTGTTTTTATTTGGTTGGGCATTATCGTTGATTATGGGTGCGAAATTAAATATATTCGAAAATATGAAAAGCCTGTTTTTAATTCTGGGTGTTTTAACAGTTACGGGCCCATTGATAAATATGGTTTATGGTGGTGATTTATTTGGTCAGGGATGCAAACAAATCAACGTACCTATGTCACAGATAAATGAAATTATGAATTTAAAAAACAGTCAATTTTCCGACAACACCGATGTATTCGTCGAAGAATTTGACATCTATGATTCCAAGGCAGATACAGGTTTGTCGGATGATTTACGTGATTTATCACAACAGTTTCAGTAAATTTTTTATTATCTTTTATTTAATAAATGCGAATTTTTAATAGAATAAACAACATTTCCAGACACAACAAAATGATCGAAAAATTCGATATCTAATGGTTTTAACATATCAATCAATCGTATTGTTGCATCTACATCTTCGGTTGAAAACGAAGTTTGAATTTGAGGATGATTATGCATCATAATTATGGACGCCGCATTTATATCCAACGCATTTTTTACAATTTCCTTTGTATAAACGGCTGTCCAATCACCTGTTCCAACACTGTGCAATTCGTCTTTTAACAATCTGTATTCTGAATCCAGATATAATATATGAAATTCTTCTTTTTTCTTGTTACCCAATAATAACAAAGCATAATCTTTGACAATTTTTATATCGTGAAATATTGGTGTATCGGCCAAAACGCCACGGTAACCGTGCTTCATTAACTCGTGCGTTGCTTTGATAAATATCGCTGTGTTTTCTTTGATACCATTAACTTCGACCAAAGATTCAACTGGTGCTGACATAACACCATAAACGCTACCGAACTTTTTAATCAAACTTTTTGCGATTGGGCGAACATCACATCTGGGTATTGCATATGTTAAAAATAATTCCAGCAATTCATAATCGGTCAGCTTGTTTTCAAGAAACTTGTCCCTTAATCTTTGTCTGTGACCTAATCTGAAATCATTATTCACAATTTCCCACCATTACTTGAGTAAATATTTCTGCACCATCTTCGGTTATACCAATGGTGTGTTCCCATTGTGCGGACAGCCCACCATCAACAGTTCGTGCCGTCCAGCCATCTGAATCAAATTTGCAATTTGGACTGCCGGTATTTATCATAGGTTCAATTGTAAAAACCAAGCCCGGCACCATTTTTATTTTATCAAATTTTTTATCATAAAAATGGCAAATAGATGGATTATCGTGCATTACTTTGCCGATGCCATGTCCAACGAAGTCTTTGGAAATAGAAAAACCATGCGGCAAAACGACGCTTTCGATTACTTTGCCTATTTCGGACAAAGGCACCCCAGGGCCGCAAATTGAAATAGCGGTATTTAATGCGTCTTGGCAAACTTGGACTAATTTATTTGCCTGTTGTGAAACTTTGCCGATTTTGAACATACGTGAAGAATCCGCATGAAACCCTTTGTGCGAAGCGGTCAAATCAACATTTACAATATCCCCGTCTTTTAATATAACATCATCGCTGGGGATTCCGTGAACGATAACATCGTTAACAGATGTGCAAATATGTTTTGGAAATCCGTGATATCCCAACGAAGACGAAGTTGCATTATTTTCTTTTAAAAATTCGGCAACCATTTTATCAATTTGATTTGTTGAAATTCCAGTCACAATGTGTGGTGTTATAAATTCGAAACATCTGGCCACGATATCGCCGGACACTCTTAATCTTTTGAAATCTTTTGGTGCATACACAGATGAAATCATTATTTTTTTCCTTTGTTAACAGACAATTTAAAAGCCCGTAAAGATAATTTCAAAGCGAAATCTCTTAATAAAACATCGACAGGCATCCCCTTGGTTCTTGTTTGTTTTTCCAATTCGTTTAATCGAATTAAAACATTTGTTAATTCTGATTCCGGCCAAATTTTTATCACCCCGTAAAAATCGTTTCTTTTTTTATCGTTAAAGAATCTTGGCATTTTTCCATCGACAACTGCGGATAACACAGAATTAAAATAAGAAATCAATCGGCGTGTTAACATCGGCACCAACTTTTCCCCATTTGTATAAAACAATCTGTCCAATGCATGCATAGTTTTTTTCGGTTGACCGGATGCCAATGATGTTAAAAATTCATCCGTTTCTGTAAACCCCGTATCAGGCAGGCAATCTTCGGCATCTTGCAAAGTAACAATTTTAGTTTCATTTACGTATATTGCGATTTTTTCCAAAAATCCTTTTGTTATACCACGGTCCATCCCCATATTGCCCAGCATATAAGACATCGCATCTGGGCGAATTTCTTTGACCCCCAAACCAAACAATCCCTGTTGAATAAAAGCAGTCAAAGATGTCACGCTGTCGTGATAACACGCCATTGATGCAAAATTAGCCCCATTTTCAAATAAAGTTCGCAATCCGCCGCCGGCCTTTAATTCGCCGCCTGTTACAATAACAGTTGCCGCCAATGATGGATGATTTATAAATTCTGAAATTCTTTTTGCATCACTGTCGCCTGCATCGGTTATAACAACCATTTTGTCCCCACCGAACATAGAAACACTGCACGCTTCGGAATAAATAGCCTCTTCTTTTTCTTCGAATACCTTGGCTGAAACGTTTATCAAACTGTCTTTATCGATTTGTTTTGTTTTTATTGCCTTGTCCACATATTCACTGATAAGCCCAGCATCAACGCCATATATCAAAACGCCACGTATATTTTTTATTCCATTTTTAAAATCTATATCTTTCCACTTCAAATTAACATCCCATTTATTGTTTTATTATGTTTGCCATTGTTTTCAAACTTATTTTTTCCGACATTATCAATATTGAATTTCGAACAGCCGAATTATATGACGCAGTAGACGCCGGTAAAAATTCCACAAAAGAATAAGATTCAGAAGCCATAACACTTCCCGTATCTATGCTGACATTATTTTTAAACAATGTGTAATCTGCGGTTAAAATCACTTCTTGCCATGCGGCGTCCCCTGTTGATTCGATTGCCTTGTATTTTGTAACTGGTGGTTTTAAATCGACTTCTAATCTGTATTGCGAATTCATATCATTTTTTGCACTGAAATCTGAATTCAAAGCATTACGCAAATCAATTCCATTTGTTCCACTTATTGGTGCGACATATACGTCAAAGCTTTTATCCGAATACATCGGAGAAAATCCACAAGCTGACAAAAACAATAAAACCAAGCATTTTTTCATATTCATAAATTTCTTCTTTTACGTTATTAAAACAATTTCCTATTGAACTTTTATCTTATATTAGCTAGAATTTTAACAAATCGCAAGAGGGAATTGATGAATATTTTTATTATATTTTTAGTCTTTTTATTTATGGGCGGATATTTCCTGATGGACAGCCCCAGCCAAAGAGTTTCGGAATCCGAACTATCGGTCGCTATTTCCCGTTCGGATTTACGTTCAATCGCAGAATGTGCGGCTATGACACATATATCAACAATGAAAGGTTTTATCCCGTCCGACAGCTGTATTGAACAGTATGGTATCAAAAGCGACTTTGTTTGTTTGAACAGTTCAAAATCTATTATCAGCTGCGATTCAATCAAAGGCGACATATCCAATTACAACTATGTAATGACAATAACAAACCCAATTGATGAAAAAGATTATAATTCTATGATGGAATTGTTGGATGAATATTATTCTAATTCTGGTGCTTTTGGTGTATATTTGGATAATGCTATTATGTTGGCTGGCGGTGCCGGCAAGCGAACAGTCCCAAACAGTATATTAAATCAATACGGAATTCAAACAGGGCAACTTATTTATTTTACACAATTCGAAATCCCCGAAGCACAAACCGAATTCGATTTGTCCCAACCCGCAGATATTATATGCCCCCCAGGGACAACCAAAGTTTACAGATTTCGCAGATGGCAATGTATCGCAGAAAATGAAACACAAATATGCACCGGTGACCGTATTTGGGATGCAGAAACTTCCGAATGCATTCCGGACGAATCCAAACGTCCATTATGCGAAAACAATCAAACCGCTGTTTTGGTCGATTTATTATGGACATGCGTTGATCCTTTTTTGGAAAGACAATGTCCAACAGGTTACATACCACGGTTAAATTATAACGACTTGGTTTGGGAATGCGTCGAAGATCCGGATAAAAAATCCGAAATAAAAAAATGCGATAAAATCCAAACCGGTATTATTGGTGGCACAGGATCAACGACTGTAAGCGTTGCTGTAAACAACTGTACCAATTGCGAAAGAAAGATATTGAATGAAACCACATGCGAAGCATATTGTGTTCCTGACATAACAAAAGTTAACGATGATAAATGTTACCGTGACGCCGAAAAATGCACCGGTTACGGCAAGGCAATATACTTTGGATTTCCAAACAATACATATGCATCAAAGGTAACCGAAATCAAAGACTATACAGTACCATTTGGCCTGTTACAATCGCAAAACAGATTATTTAATTGTATGGATTGCAGTGCTACGGGAATTGATGAAGAAAAATCATTCCCGCCATATATTGTTGTATGCGAATAAAATAAAAAAAAACGAAGAATTTTTCTTCGTTTTTTTTATTTGCAATGATGTGATGCACTATTATTTGCAACCGTATTTTTAACCGTATTAAATTTATCAATCGTATCAAATAAACTGATTTGTATAACCTGTGGCTGTTTTTTTGACTCTGGTTCTGCAACTGTTTCAATTTTTGGCAATTCTATTTTAACCGGTTTTAATTCTGATTCTGGGTCACCAAAAATTTTTAATGCATCCGAATTTATTTCGGACATTCTGATTGAATTTGCTTCATCTATTTCCCTTGCATCGGTTGAATCCGTTGGGATTGATTTAATAAGTTCTGCATTTAATCTTTTATCGATATATTCTTTTTTAATTTTTATTCTTGAACCAATTTCTTTTTCTTTTGACAGTTCAACAAAGTCCATCGTTATTTGCGGAATTTTGAAAAAAGCAAAATCTTTTGATTTAACATTTTCATTTATTCCCAATTTTTCTTTTAATTTAAATATGTCTTCCTTCATTGCGTCTGCGATATCTTCGTCATTTTCGTGCAAGTAATAATATTCAGTTTCCATTTCGATTAACTTTTTCCAGTTTGAAAAAAATTCATATTCACGAAAATTATTTTTAACACTTGTTAAAAAATCTTCGTTTAAAAATTTCATTAAATGTTCATATTCAAAATGTGATTCCGGCACACCAATCAATTTATAAGCATTTGATACATTTCGTTTTGCTGTATCCATTTGCTGTTCTGTGGTATCGGGAAAGAATTTAAAAAAATCATAATTATTACAAACTTTGACATAAAATAATAACAAATCAACAAAGCCTGTTTTTTCATTTAAAAAATTTTTAATTTTTGGATTATCCAACATAATAAAACCTTTTGATTAGACTACAAATCAAATATAATACACAATTTTTTTATTGTCAAGTAAAACCCGCCACAAAAATGACGGGTTCGATTTATGTTTTTATTCTTCACGCATTGGGAATTCGCCCCTGTCCAACATAGCCTTTATTTCAAAATGTTTGATTTTTTTGGCCGAAGTCATTGGCAATTCGTTTTCTGTTATCGCAAAATGTTTTACCCATTTATATGGTGCGATTGTCAAATTAGACGCTTTGATTAACAAATTTATTTTTGATAAACTGGTTCCTTCTTTGACTTGGAATACTGCGTATGGAACAACTTTGCCACGAACTGTTCTTTCGATAACAGCAGCAGCCAAGATTTCGTCGTTCATTAAATACAAGTCTTCTAATTCATCGGGATAAACATTTTTACCATTTTCCAAAACAATGACTTGTTTTTGTCTGGCTTTGATTGTTAATCTTTTTTTGGAATCCAAAATACCCAAATCGCCTGTTTTAAACCAACCGTCTTCGAAAGCTTCGGCATTTGCGGCATCATTTTCGACATACCCCGGCATAACAAGGCTTCCTTTTACCCAAACTTCGCCGATACCGTCTTTGTCTGGATTATGGATTTTAATTTCATTATCCGGCAAAGGTCCCGCATAGTGCATTTTGCCGTTATCCATTTTAAATTTGAAATTAAAGTTCGCAGGCCCCGTAGTTTCGGTTAATCCATAACAATCGCCAACGATAAAGTCCAATTTTTCGAAAAATTTTCGAATATTTGGTTTTAATGTTGCACCGGCCGATATCAACAGTTTTGTTTTACCACCAAATACATCGTGTATTGGTTTTGTAACTTTTTTAACAACACATCCCAACCCGATTGCGTTTAACGGACCTTTTAACGCCAAAATAGTTTTCATCAATCCGTATTTTTTTGCGGTTTTTGCTTTGTCGACAATATTTTTATAAAAACCTTCCCAAACACGTGGAACGGCTGGGATGACTTCTGGGCCATATTGTTTAAAGTCTTCTAAAAATTTATTTGGATTTAACACAGGTTGCAACAATAACGAAGACCCCAAAGCCAATGGGGCAATGATATTGATAACAACACCGTAAATATGATACAAAGGTAAAAAGCCATAAAACATATCGGTTGCTTTGATTACAGGCGAATATAACAACGCACCTTTGGACAAAGACACCAAATTGTTATGCGACAATCCAACGATTTTCGGATTACCTGTTGAACCAGATGTAAAAGAAAGCATCGCAATATCCGACAATTCACAATCGGCGGCTTGGAACTTTGATTCATCTGTTTTGTCAGTTGTTTCGATGTCGAAAAATTCGACTTCTTTGTTTTCTTTGTAATTTGATTGTCCCAAAACTAGTTTACATTTTGTTCTTTTGATCATATTATTATGTTCTGAACCTGACAATCCTGTATCCAGCATTAAAACCTTTGCCCCTTGTGACATAATAGCAAAGTAAGTTTTAATAAATTCAGGGGTATTGCCCGAAAGAATAGCAACAACATCGCCCTTTTTAACGTTGAATTTTTCTTTTAACAAAACGGCTCTTTTTTTAACATTGGTAAGCAACTGAGAATAAGTTTCGTTTTGTCTGACAAAGAAAATTCTATCCGCATTTTTTTCGCAAGTATTTTGCAAAAATTGATAAATATTTTTAATCATTTTTTTTCCTGTTTTTGTATTGGATGGGAATATATCCCGACACACCATTTTATTATAATTAACGGTTTACAAAAACACAAGACAATTATATTTTTAAACGCAATAGCTTTTTCATCGACAAGTATGCCGTTGGCAATATCAAAATTCCCAAAATGATATACATTTCAAATATCCCGAATCCATCGATTATAAATTTTGTTGCAATCATAATTGCACCGCCCATAAAACGTGCGACCATACTGTCGACGGATAATACGGTTGCCCGTTCGTCTGATTTAATACGATGGTTTATCATAGATGTTGTAACAACTCTTAATCCTGCCTGAGTCGACACACCCAAAGCAATCAAAACCAACAAACCCGACAATAAGATAAAGTTATTTAAATTGGTCGCAATAATTCCCGAAACGAATCCGACAACAACCAACAAGAACAAAAATATTGTATATTTTTTTGTTTTCAAAAAATTGAATATATTTGCGGCAAAATGTGTCATAAAAACACGTAATAATTGACTGCCACCCATAAACACTCCGAACAATGCAACCGGTATCAAAGTCAATTCCATCAAAGGTTGCATTGACCATAACAAAACCAAAGTCGCTGTTGCCATAACCCCAGGAAATAACATCAGCCATTTAATTTCTGGATGATTAACCGCATATTTTGATATATCCAAAATGTCTTTGATTTTGCTTTTACCCTTTTCGACGATGCGTTTTGATTCTTTTAATTCAGGTAAATAGAAAGATATTATAAATGGAACAGACATCAAAGCAATGTGGAACAATAACAAATAATCCATACCAAATAAAACATACAGCGTTCCACCGATAAATGTTGCAATGGTTGTTCCAATCAAACCCCACGAAGTTTGTCGCCCCTCTTCCTTTATTGCGTCATCTTGTTTATTTTGCGATTTTAAAACGTCGTACAAATATGCCTGACGGGTTCCCGAAATCAATGCAATTGATATACCCCATAATGCTTCGACCGCAAACATTTGCCAAAAACCTTCGGCATAAAACAGCAATACATACCCCAAAAGATTCATCAAAGACCCGAAAACAATTACTTTTTTTCGGGAAAACAAATCGCCAATATACCCCGTTGGAATTTCCAAAAAGAATATAACATATGAAAACAATCCTTGGATTAAAAAGAAATCCCCAATGGTTAATCCTTTGTCCTGGTACACCAAAAACACAA
>CAYIZJ010000024.1:0-1195 GCA_964368045.1 uncultured Muribaculaceae bacterium | reverse complement strand
TGTTTTAAAAAACATAATATCGCCCGTTAATTTTATTCGGTATCAGTGTATGATAAAGCACAAATAAATGCAATAAAAAAATCCCCAAATTTGGGGATTTAAATTTATGAACGTTCTTGTTGTTCACGGTGTGCTTTAATCAAAGCTTCTTCTTCTTTGGTTAATTCAATATCCGAATTCATTTTTTTAATTGCGGCCTGAATTTTTGCATGTTCAACAGATGCTGGATTTGGTTTTGTTAAACCATCGATTGCGGATCTGATTCTGGCAGTCCAAGAAATTTTACGTTTCTTTTCATTGCTTATATCTACTTTATTTACCGCATTTAAAAATTTGCTTTCACGATTGTATTTGTCTTCGATTTTTTTCAAATCAACTTCTAGTCTTTTTTCGGCTTTTAAATCTTTTGCACCTTTGGCAACAGCTTCTGCTTTTTCAATATCTTTTTTTACCAGCGAGACTTTTTGTTCCGCATTTTTTAATTCTTGTAAACGTTTTGCATCATTTTTTAATGACGCTTGTTTTATTTGTGCTTTCAAAGTCGCTAAATCTCTATCGATTTTTGCCATCAATTCTAATTTTTTATTTTTATTTGACGCTGTGATCAAATCGCTTCTTAACTCTTCTCTTTCTTTTTGGTTTGCTAAGCGTTGTTTTGCTGTATCGTGTGCCATGTCTTGGACTCCTTTTATTATTTTTCTTGTGCCATTTTTTGTGGCTTGCATTATTTTGTATGTGACATCTTTGACTGCACCAAAGAAGCCGTATTTTCTTGAATTTCCAGTATCGTCGTGTATGACAACAGGGTCTTCGTTTGTTTGTTCTTCATTCGATTGTTCATCATTTGAATTTTGTGAATCATCATTTGAATGTTCATCGTTCGAATTTTCCGGTTCATCATTCGTGTTTTCTGAATTATCATTCGATTGTTCATCGTTTGATTTTTCCGGCTCATTATTCTTTTTTTCCGGTTCGTCTGACTTATCAAATCCTTCATCTGTGTCCGATTTATCATCAGATTTATCGCCCGTTGTACCATCATTACCATTATTACCATTTGGCGAATTATCAACACCACGATCACCATGGTCGGAATAAAAAACAGGTTCCACATTTTCAGATTTCGATTTATCCCCATCGTCATTCGTGTTTTCTGAATTATCATTCGATTGTTCATCGTTTGATTTTTCCGGCT
>CAYIZJ010000023.1:0-12530 GCA_964368045.1 uncultured Muribaculaceae bacterium | reverse complement strand
TCTGAGCCTTTTATTGTTCCCGTTTTTTTTGCGGTATCTAATTGTTTTTTATAATTTTTAACCAATTCATCTGCGATTAAATATTCAACTCCGTCTTCTTCGTATATCGCATAGTCGATATCCGCACCAACACAAAGTGCAAGATTCGAAGGCAATGTCCATGGGGTTGTTGTCCACACCATTATATTTCGGGGCTTTGTTTCGCCGGCAATAGGTTCCAGTTTAAACAAAACGGTTATCGCAATATCGGTTTTATCACGATAAGAATCATCCATTCTGGTTTCAAAATTCGAAAGCGGTGTTTCCAATGCCCATGAATAAGGCAAAACTTTTACGCCTTCGTAAACCAGACCTTTGTCATACAAGGATTTAAAAGCCCAGATTATACTCTCCATATATGGGGTGTCCATGGTTTTATAGTCATTGTTAAAATCAACCCACCTAGCTTGACGATTTACAGCACTTTCCCATTCTTTGGTATATTTCATTACTTGGGTTCGACATGTTTGGTTGAATTTTTCCAATCCTAAATCTAAAATTTCTTTTTTGCCGGAAATTCCTAAAACCTTTTCTGCATCCAGTTCCGCAGGCAATCCATGACAATCCCAGCCGAAACGACGATCAACACGTCGACCTTTCAAAGTCTGATAACGTGGAATTATATCTTTTACAAATCCGGTTAATAAATGCCCATAGTGTGGCAAACCGTTTGCGAACGGTGGCCCGTCATAAAACACAAATTCATTATTTCCTTTTTCGCCCGATTTGCGATTGTTAACTGATTTTTCAAAAGTGTTATCCAATTGCCAAAAGTTCAGAACTTCTTCTTCTATTTTTGGAAAATTTACCTTTCCCAAAAGCTGTGGATAATGTTTTGTCTTCGCCATTTTATACCCTTTTTTTATTATAAAAAAACCGGACAGATTGCCCGGCTCAATACATCCAAGTCCCTGGCAGGGATTTAGATAGAATTGATAATAATGTTTGTTTGTTGATTGTTCATATTTTAAATATAAAGCTTTTATAACAAAATTTCAAGATTTTTTTTTAAACGAAAATTTAATAAAAGAAAACCGCCAAAACGACGGTAATCTTTTTTTCATAAGTAATACGAAATTAACGTTTACTAAACTGAGTAGAACGACGAGCTTTGCGTTTACCATAGTGTTTACGTTCAACAACACGAGAGTCACGAGTCAAGAATCCAGCAGCTTTTAATGGGCCACGTAAATCTTCTTCGATGATTGTCAATGCTTTTGAAATACCATGTTTAACTGCACCAGCTTGACCGGATAAACCGCCACCTTGTACATAAGCGTTGATGTCGTATGAACCTTCACGTTTTGTAACACCAAAAGGTTGGTTCAAAATCATTTGTAACACAGCACGTTTAAAGTATTCAGCAACTGGTTTATCATTGATAACGATGTTGCCTTTACCTGGTGCCATATATACACGTGCGATTGAATCTTTTCTTTTTCCTGTTGCATAAACAACATTCGAAGATTTTGTGATTTTTTCAACCACAGCTTTTTTAGCAGGAGCAGCTTTTTTAGTTGCAGCTTTTTTTACTTCTGTCATTATTCGCCCCTTTTATTTTTACGGTTCATTGCAGCAAAATCAACAGTTGTTGGTTTTTGTGCTTCGTGTTTGTGTTCTGGACCTGCGTAAACATGCAATTTTGTTAAACGTTGGTTAGCCAAAGCAACTGCTGTGCGGCGTCCCATCATACGTTTTACTGCATTGAAAACCAATTTTTCTGGTTTTTCTTCACGCAATTGACCCAAAGTTCTTGAATGAATGCTTCCGGTCCAACCTGTGTGCCAAAAGAATTTTGTTTTATCTGCTTTTTTGCCGGACAAAGCAACTTTGTCAGCATTGATGATGATTACGTGATCGCCGCAGTCCATGTTCGGAGTCCACACAGCTTTGTGTTTTCCACGAAGAATTGTCGCTGTGTATGCTGCAAGGCGGCCAAGTGTGCAATCAGTTGCATCGATTAAAATCCAATTGGATTCTAATTCGGATTTTTTTAACGATTTTGTCGCTGCCATTTTTATTACCTTTATGGTTTTGTATTAAACGTTGTTGATTATGTCGCAAACCCTTGGAAATGTCAAGAAAAAAATGTATGGTATTATGATACCGTTACATCTTGGTCGGAATTTCCAATCCCATTAAATCAATTGCGGTTGATAATGTTTCCAATGCCAATTTGGTGATTTGGATACGTTGAGCTTTTAATTCAGGGGCAACGTCATCTTTTAATATCGGGCTGTAATGATAAAAAGTATTTATCAATTGGCACAAATCATATGTGTAATTAGCCAAAATATCTGTGCTGCGGTTATCAAAAGCATTTTGAACAATTCTGTTAAAGTCCATAATTAACATTAACAAAGCACGTTCGTGTTCGGACAAATTGATTTGGGATGTTTTTAAATCCGAATATTCGTCGGCTTTTTTCAAAACGCTGTTTAAACGTACCGCTGTGTATAAAATGTACGGACCTGTTTTACCTTCGAAGCTGGTGACGATTTGTGGATCAAATATATAATCCGATTTTACATCGTGGGATAAATCCGCAAATTTCAAAGCCGCCAAAGCAATGGATGCAATTGTTTTTTCATCCAGTTCTTTTTCAGATTCTGTGATTCTGTCGTTAACAGCACGTGTAATTAAATCGATAATGTCCAGCAATCCTGCAACATCCCCATCACGGGTTTTAAACGGAATCCCCCCTGGCCCATTGATTGTGCCAAAGTATAAATGTTCCATATTTTCGCTTGGGAAAATTCCGGACATATTTGATACACGGAAAACCTGTTGAAAGTGCAATTGTTGACGGGCGTCTGTTAAATACCAAATTTTATCTGGGTTGTCATTTGTTTTGCGGAAATACACAGCCCCCAAATCGGTTGCACCATAAGTGTTCGCACCACGGGAATTATAAAACATAAATGGTGGCATTGGTGCATTGTCGTCTTCGGTTTTCAGTGGGATAATTTCGGCACCGTCGTCCATAATCAACAAATTTTTATCACGTAAAATTTTTTCAACGTCTTTGACGTACAGTGATGCATTTCTTTCGCCCAAATTTTTATCGAAGTCCATCATATTTAAACGTTTAACCAGTGCGTCCATAGAATCCAATGATGTTTTCAAAAAAATGTTGTACAAAGAATTATACCCCGGATGTCCGCTTTGTAAATCGGCTGTGATTTGACGGGCGTGGTTTAAAAAGTCTTCGTCTTCTTTTGCCAATGCGGATGCGGCCGGATAATAATTATCCAATATATCGGTTGGGATTATATAATCTGATTTGTTTATTTTGGACTCATCAAAGTCGGATTGAAAAAAAGGCCAGTTCGGATTCAATTTTTCAATGTATCCGATAACCAATCCCATTGGACGACCCCAGTCGCCAATATGATTATATGAAATTGTTTTGTGACCCAAATATTTTGAAATTCTGTTTAATGTGTCGCCAACGATACCTGTACGCAAATGCCCAATATGCAAAGATTTTGCAACATTATAAGCCCCATAATCCATGGATATGGTCAAAGGTTTTTCGGCTTTGTAATTATCGGCCTGAAACGCAGAATCCCAAACAAAATCATTTTTAATTTTGATGTTAATAAATCCAGGTCCCGCAATGGATAGATTTTCAATAAAATCTATATCGCCCAATTTTTCGATAAATTCATTTGCCAGATCACGTGGATTTTTGCCCAGTGATTTTGCCATCGCCAGTGCGGCGTTTGTTGCAAAGTCACCAAATTCAGCATTTTTTGGAATGCTTAGATTTACATCACTAATTCCCAATTTTTCGGAAATTGTATTTTGAACATATTTATACAAATTCATTTTAATATTCTCTTTATTTATTTTATATAGGTAAAACTATTCTAACTTTTAATCCGCCCAAATCTTCGCTGTCTTCCAGAAACATTTGGCCACCGTGATTTTCAAAGACTGTTTGTGCAATTGACATCCCCAGCCCTGTTCCGCCTGTATCATCTTTGCGGGCGTTGTCCAATCGGACAAAAGGTCGCAATGCGTCGGCTTTTAATTCATCTGGGATTCCTTTGCCGTTATCTTCGATTGTGACTTCGATAAAATCATCGTTGTCGATTTCGGTGATTTTAATTTTGGATTTTGTGTGTCGTGCTGCGTTTTCGATAATATTTCCAAAAGCACGAGCCAAAGCCATAGGTCGAGCATAAAATTGTGTCGGTGTATCCGGATAAACGAATTCGATTTTTTTGCCCTTTGCCACGTCACGGGTTATGCGTGTTAAAATCGGTGGTAATTCGGTTGCTTGTTCAATTTCAGGAATTTCACCACGAGCAAAAGCCAAATATCCGTTAATCATTTCAGACATACGATCGATATCATGCAGCAAGTCTTTTTTTGCAATGGTTTCAGTTTCAACGGCCAATCGCATACGTGTTAACGGAGCCTTTAAATCGTGACTGACCGCATTTAACATATCTGTTCTGGTGCGATTATATCTGTTTAATCTTTCTTTCATTTTTATCATCGCATTTGCAGCGTCACGGATTTCTTGGGACCCGCTGGGTTTAAATCCAGGGGCGTCCAATCCACGACCGAAATATCCCGCTGCAACGGCGATTTTTCGAATGCTGCGTGTATGAGTAATTATAAAAGGTGTAATTAACAACCCAACAATTAAAACGGATGCAATCAGCCATATGATAAATACTTCGGCACTGGTCGAATAAACACGATACAACGAAGTCGCAAATGTTGCAATTTGTCCGTCCGCCATTGGGATGTCAATAAACAGCAATCTTTTTGGTTTGTCGATATATATTTTTGCAGGAACATTTAATTTTTTTGATAATTGTTCGGCCAATATACCGGCTTCGTTTGAATTGTTGTCTGTTTGGCTTGGGCGGTTTAATTTTTTATTAAATGAAACGTTGATGGATAAATCCTGTGCCATTGTTTTTACCGCTTCTTCGTCGTTTGCGGCGATTAAATTTGCCATAGTTGTTATTTCACCCGCCAAATTGCTGGCCAATGTATTATGCACACGTGTCCAATGGTTTCCAAAGAAAGCATTTGCAATAATAAGCAAAGATATGATTAACGGAATCAGTATCATTAAAATGGTACGCCATAAAAAGCTTTTCGGTGTTAGTTTCATTTTGATCCCCCTTTGGTTAATTCGATTATTTTATATCCTTGTCCTCGGACAGTTATGATATCTATATTTGATAATACACTATTTATTTTACTTCGCAAGCGTTTTGCGACCATCGGTTGTGCGACCGCTGTGCTGCCGACGGGTGATGTTAAATTTGCCAGTAATTTTTTTTCTTCGGCGGACAAACCCAGTATTTTATGATGTGATGTGTCGGTTTGTACGAAAAATTCGCCATCAATCAATGTTAGTCCTTCGGGCATTTTAGAATTTTTTTTGTTTGATTTTGTGATGTTATTTAATCTTAAAATCAATTCTTGTAATTGAAAAGGTTTTGCCAAATAGTCGTTTGCACCGCCGGACAGGCCGTCAATCGCATTTTCCGCACCCGACATAGCAGTTAGCATTATAACCGGAGTTTGATTTTTTGCAGCCCGCAATTTTTTTAAAAAAGTCAATCCATCTTCGCCTGTCATCATTCTGTCCAAAATGATTGCGTCCACAGAAATTCTTTTTAAAACTTGTCTTGCTTTTTCGGCACTTTCGGCTGTTGTTGTAATCCAGCCATCACTTGCCAGCCCCTTGGAAATCGAGGTCCGTAACAAGTTATCGTCGTCAATAATTAAAACGCTTTTATTCATATTATTTTATAGTATAAACAAAAAAATAAAGATTGGAAAGTCCAATCTTTAATTTTTTTTATTTTGACAAAGGTTCAACTGCGTATTCCCCTGGTCTGATTGATTGGACGGATGGCCCGACATAGGATTGAACCCCGTCCGCCTGATAAGTATAACCTGAATTTGTATATTCTGTTTTGAACAATACGTACCCTGTTCCGCCGCCGGATGTTGGGCCTTGCATTCCCAAAGAATAATATCCGCCCATAATTCCGTAATCTAAATCAATATAGTCCAAATTCACCAATAGCGAAATGTTGCTGACGCCATCGCTGGTTAAATCACAAGAAAATTCACGTGTTGCCAAAGTCGCCTGTGAATTAACAGGGATAACAATGTCTGTTAATGTTTGGTCGCATGCACGGCTGATGCCATTAACCAAGAATTCAAAAGTTGTTCCAACACTTGCACGGGACATACCGGTTGAAAGCGTAACCTGTGAAATTGCGGCTTTTGGAATTTTTATCATCGCATTTGCGGCACCCGCCTGAACAGGGAACGAAATTCCTGTTTGCAAACAACTGCGGCTGAATGGGTCTGCTTCGCAAATATTCAACTGAGTATCGGAATTTAACATAAACATATTTGCGATACTGTTAAACAAGAAAGTCTTTGTAATATTTTCATTTAATCTGGTGCATCTGAAATCACGACAAATAACCATTGGTTTTGATGCGAATATCACCCCAGGGAAATTAGTGGCTTCGACCTGACGTGCGTATTCAATATTTGCATCATAGTTAAAATCGCTATCTTCACGCATAAAATTTGTTTCTGGGATGAAATTTGGGTCGTCTGGATATGCGTAATAAGACAAAACTGGTGTTTCAACATGGATTGTTTGAACACCTGCTTGACTTAATGGATATACGGCGTTTGCGTCCAAAGACACGAAAAAACCGCACAAAACAGCAAAAATTACCTTTTTCATAATATAACCTTCTTTCTCTTATGATTAAATCTTATAACATTTCAAGGCTTTGTGTCAAAGCAAAAATATTTTTATTGCAATATATATTAAAAATGTTCTATAAATAGCACAAATAAAATGAAAGGCTGTAAAAATGGTAGACATAATGATTGGTGGAGAATCCGGAAAACTTCACGCAGTATATCACAAATCAGATAATCCGTTCGCTCCTTTGGTGGTTGTATTGTCTGGGGATCCGAAACAAAAACATCATATGAATCATCGTATTACTTATGCGACATTCCGTGCTTTTATGGATGTTGGTTTTTCTGTTTTGCGATTTGATTATCGTGGAGTGGGATTGTCCGAAGGAAAAATAGGAACAACAACAGAAAATTTATTGGATATCGCAACTGTCATAGATTGGTTACAAAATCAAAACGAAGACAGCGAAAAAATCTGGTTGGCGGGACATCATTTGGGTGCTTGGTACGTGTTGCATATGTTGATGCGTCGCCCCGAAGTTTCCGGATTTGCATTGGTGTCACCTGATTCTTCGATTTCAGATTTTTCATTTTTGTCGTCCAGACCGAATCGAGGTCTGTTAATCCAAGGAATGTCCGAGTCCGAAGATGCCAAGGCTTTTGGCGTACATTTGGCTCAGGTTTTGAAAAAACAATCTTATATTGATTTGGAAACAATTCGTATAAAAAATGCGGATGAAAATTACCCTTTGCCGCCTGATTTAAGACAGCTTTATAATGATTTAAAGGCTTATATCGGTCGTGAAAAAGAAGAAAACAAGTTGTTGTAATTATGGAAGACAAAAGATTTATCGATCCAACCATACCAGATGAAATTGCAGTGTCCATTCGTCCGTTGACGCTGGCGGACTTTGTTGGTCAGGACGGGTTGAAACAAAATTTGTCTGTGTTTATTACCGGTGCGAAATCCCGTGCCGAGGCAATGGATCACGTTTTATTATATGGCCCCCCTGGATTGGGTAAAACAACTTTGGCACATATTGTTGCAAATGAATTGGGTGTAAATTTTCGTGCGACTGCGGCACCAATGTTGACCAAGCAAGGTGACTTGGCAGCGATTTTGACTTCATTGGAACCAAATGATGTTTTGTTTATTGATGAAATTCACAGATTGCCGACCGCCATCGAAGAAGTATTGTATTCCGCAATGGAAGACTTTAAATTGGATATTATGCTGGGCGAAGGTCCGTCCGCAAAAAGCGTCCGTATTGATTTGCCAAGCTTTACTTTGGTTGGTGCAACGACACGTACGGGTTTGTTATCAAATCCTTTGCGGGACAGATTTGGTATTGATCTAAGGTTGGCTTTTTATCCACCAAAAGACTTGGCACAGATTATTTCCAGAAATGCAAAGATACTGGGGATTGATATCGAAGATGCAGGTGCCCTATCTTTGGCGACTTGTGCACGTGGAACCCCCAGAATCGCAAACCGTTTGTTAAAACGGGCCCGTGATTTTGCCGCCGCAACAAAAAGCCATATAATAACAGAAAGCACAATTAAAACGACTTTGTTTCAATTGGAAATCGATGCAGTCGGGTTGGATAAAGTCGATCGTGAATATATGAACGCTATTGTAAAGCATTATGCAGGTGGCCCAGTTGGTATTGAAAACTTATCCGCTGTGCTGTCCGAACCGGTTGATACAATCGAAGACGTGATAGAACCATACTTAATGCAACAAGGATTTATCCAAAGAACACCACGGGGACGTATATTGACCGACGCTGGATATGAACATTTGGGATTGGTGAAATAAAATGACAGAATATAAAAAACACGTATTTAACTTTCATATTGCGTATGCGGATACGGATGCGGGTGGCATAGTATATCATGCACGATATATTGAAATCGCAGAACGGGCCCGTATGGACTGGATGGATTTTACAATGCCAGAAAATGGGGATGTTGGATTTGTATTGCATAAATTATCTATGAAATACATTCGTCCGCTAAGACTGGGGGATAAATTTCAGGTTCTATCCGAAGTCGTAAAGATAGGCGGGGCATCATTTGATATAAAACAGACTTTTATAAAAGATGGTATTGAATACGGTATCTTAACTGGTACGGTCGCATATTTGGGTTCGGATTTACGTCCAAAAAGAATAACCGATGAAATGATAGCGACTATAAAATAAAAAACAAAACAAAAAGGAAAAACAAAATGGGAAATAACTTTTCATTACTAAGCCTGTTCATAGGTGGCGATATAATGACATTCTTTGTGTCGTTGGTGT
Source organism: uncultured Muribaculaceae bacterium (assembly GCA_964368045.1). Classification (GTDB taxonomy): domain Bacteria; phylum Pseudomonadota; class Alphaproteobacteria; order Rs-D84; family Rs-D84; genus CAUTNA01. The sequence continues at coordinate 3,480 of CAYIZJ010000023.1, read as the reverse complement.
TGTTGGCAGCAAGTGTGTATTCTTGGTACATAATAATCGAAAAATTCAGATTGTGGCGAATTGAATCAAAAAATCCTGTAAAGTTAAAGGTTTCAGATGATATGAAGTTTGAAATCGAAAAGACTTTAAAAGTATACGATAAAAATTTATGGTTTTTATCAATGGTTGCTTATGTTGCACCGTTTATTGGTTTGTTCGGTACAATTTGGGGTGTTATGGATTCTTTTGCATCAATCGGTGTTAATCAATCGGTAAATATTGCTGTGATTGCCCCAGGTCTTGCGACGGCATTGGGTACGACTGCGCTGGCTTTGATTGCGGCGGTTCCAGCGGCAATAGCATACAGATATTTTATAAAAAAATCGGATGACTTGTACGACAGATTAACCGAATTCAGAAAAGAATCAAAAAAATAAGGCTGGAATAAAAATGGCAAGAAGAAATTCAAGCCGCCACAGTGCATCATTATCATTAACCCCTATGATAGACGTTATGACTGTGTTGCTGGCGGTATTTATGGTAACAACCCCATTGATGACGACTGGGATTGATTTGGATTTGCCGAATGCGGGTAAAACTGTAATTTCGGGAACGGATCATTCGGTTCAAATCAGTGTTGATACCCACGGAAATTATTTTTTGGGTAAAACCAAGATGAAACGGGACGCTTTGATTAAAAAAGTAATCGCAATGCGGAATGAAAATTCGGATTTAACGATTATGATTAACGGCGATCGTCGTGCGGATTATGGTGCGGTGATGTCTATGATGGGCGGATTAAAGGCAGCCGGTTTTCAAAAAGTAGGTCTGCGTACCAAGTTGGAGAATTAAACCCGTGGCAAATAAAATGCTTTTTTCAACGGAAAATATGATGTTGTCGATATTTGGGCATCTGGTTTTGATTGCGATAATGACAGCGTCCGTGTTTTTTGTGTATAAACGTGCGAATTTGGTTACCCCTGATCGGGTTGAAATAACGGAAATTGATTTGGCGAATGTTCAGGTCACGGCCGCAGATACAAAGTTATTTAATACTTCACAGGCACAATCGGATTCAGAACCAACCCCCGAAAAGCCGAAAACAGAAAAAGCAATACTGCCGGACAAAGAAATAAAATCAACCGAATTTGCGGAAAACGAAAAAAAAGATGTGCCAGAAAAACAAAAACCGATTGAAAAAACAACGGTAAAGGTTAATCGTGAAGTTTTATCATTGGACAGAACAATGACTGTGTCGGTTGTTGATGCGTTGCGTGTTGCCCTGACCCGTTGTTGGGTTATCGATACAAATCGATCGGGATTGGATGGTTTGCGTGTTGTCGCACATTTGACGATGTTTGATACGGGTGTTGTGTCGGATGTTTGGTTTGAATCCGAAAGCCGTGCAGAAACAGATTCAGATTTTGCCTATGTATTGGAAACGATAAAGTCCGCGATTCAAACGTGTCAGCCATTTCGTATGTTGCCACGGTCGGAATTCGAACATTGGGAAAAAATCCAGCTTGTGTTTTATCCAACACAGGGTAAGATTTTGTAACAAGTGAATAAATGCCCAAAAACGAAAGTTGACAAAATTTCATAAAACACTTGACAATTGGTTTTTGTATACCTATAATGATAGTATAGATATTAACCAAAGGAGACTTGAATGAAAAAAGTTAACAAAAAAATATCTGCCGAAAACACAACTAAAAAGAATTATTTTAATTTAAATTTCCAAAGAAAATTTAGAAACGTAACTGGTGGCTTATTATTGGCTCTTGGCGTTATTGGTGCTGGCACTTCTTGTCAAAAAGAAGAAGACGATCCAATCAACTTCATCAACTCAAAACCACCTGTAACCAACCCAAATGATACAATCATCCGCACCGATCAGGACACAGTCCCAACAGGTCTAAGAACAATTGTTTACAATTTTAATGACAGAGAACATCTGTTGTTTGATTCTGTTTATACCGATGCTGGTTATATGTATCACCCAGAATTTCAGGGTCGTGGTGTTTCTTTCTTGTTCGATTCTTTGAAAGATCCAACAGTTGGTCAAATTGTTTTGACACCCATAGATTCAACGATTTATTCAGGATTTTCGCATGCTGTATTATCGAACATTGCAACTGCTTATGAAATGTTGATTGACCATGATAAGGCACAGGATAAAATAACTTGTTCTGGCCCATTGTTGTTGGATACAGCACGTAATCCTATGGTGAATATTGACCGTTTCAGAAATATGGGCTTCAATGTTACTATGTATGATATTGACGCAAAATAACGTTAATTATTATTTAACAAAAAAAGGGACGATATTCGTCCCTTTTTTTATTGGCGTTGCCTACCCCACTCCCTTATTGTTTGTTTCCGACGTCATTGCGAGAACACAACGTGTTCGTGGCAATCTATTTATATAGAATACGAAGAGATTGCCGCAGTCGTTCCACTCCTTCGCAATGACGACCTTTTATTCGTCATCACGAGCGAAGCGTGGTGATCTTTTTGGTTATTGGGAAAAGGCGAACAGATTGCCGCAGTCGTTCCACTTCCTTCGCAATGACGACACGGATAACCACGGTAAAAAAATCAAAAAACCGAATCGGAAAAAACTATCAAAAAATTTTTTAAAAAAAAATCAAGAAAAATCATAGTTTTTTGCTTGTATAAAGTTTTATTTTTTTCTATGATATCAATGTTAGAAGAAGGAAAGAAACTGAAATATGCTTAAAAAGCTAGGTTTTTTGCTATATACACTGCTTTTTGTGGGTGCGCTGTTTGCGTCCACTGGTTCTGCATATGCTGTGACTTGTCCGTCTTCTGTGCCATCCGGATGTTATCGGGTTACGGCATCCGCAACCAATTATTCCGATTGTCGATTAAGATGTACGAAATCCAGCACAACCAGTAATGCAAGCATTGCCGACGATTTGGACCATTGTGAAAATGGCACAGCACAGGTTTTTTATCCAGCATCAAATGCATCATCATGGAATTATACAAACCCTGTTTCATATAACAATTGTACATTTGATAGTTTTGCGATCTCATCTCTTGGTGCTGAAATGCCAGATGAGGTGGGTTGTGATATGGATTCTGTTTTTGAAGTGTATAATACGACGACTGGTGTTGCGAATAATTCTATTGGTATTCCGGTTGGTGAACAAAGATATAGATTTAAAAATGCTGCGACAAAATGGGGGAGTTTATCAGAACTTGAATGTTATGCGGAAAATGGTATTAAAGCTATTCAATTTCCGTATTTTTGGGGTTCTGCTGTTGATGTTGTGGAATTTTCAAAATGGACCGAAACAAAAACATTTGTATTTCCAGATTCCTGGGCAAATATTACAAAATTGCTAGAAGTGTTTGAAGGCACACATACGGGGCATGGTTTGTTTGGTAGTAATACCCCTGTTGAAAATATTTATATACAAGATTCAGAAGGTCGGATTGTAACGGGCGTCGATGCAAATGGCAATCATATTTATT
>CAYIZJ010000022.1:0-12951 GCA_964368045.1 uncultured Muribaculaceae bacterium | reverse complement strand
TAATAATGCGGCTTTGTTTACCCCATCTTTTTTGTGGGCGGCTTTGTTGGCTTTGCCTTTGTTTTTGTTGGTTTATTTTATGTCGGACAATCTTTTAAAGTCTTGTAAATGGAATGTTTTGAAAAAAGAAAAGTCCAAAAATATATTATTTTTATTGTTGGTCGAAGTCAGCCTCTTTTTCTGGCTTATATTCGCAAATTCAGGCTTTGAAGTTATCCGTGATAGCTTTACATGGTTGCCGATTGTTAAATCTTCGATTTTGTTTGTTTTAACTGCGGCTATTATCCAAAAAATCAGAATATTGGATTTTAAAATGCCAGCCGTATGGGAAACTGTGAAATATAAAAAGATATTTATAATCGCTCTTGTTTTATTGGTGTCATTGTTTTCAGGTATTTCAGGTCAACCGGAATTGTGGATTGCGTTAATGCAATCAGCAGCCATAATCGCTGGATTTATTTTGGGAACAAATTCATCGAAGCAATGGTGGACATTTACATTAAATATATTACTGATATTCGCAATAACTGTTGCGGTGTTAATGCAGCCGGAATTTTTTAAATTCGGACAATTGGGCAATTTAACATATGCACATATGTTCTTTTTATTGATATTGTGTGCTTTGATTGTCGCATCGCTTGTTCTACGGAATTTAAAACCTGTTGGGCTTATCCGCCACAGTGCTTTTACAAAATTAAAATGGTTGGCCAGAATATTTATATTTTTAAATATCGCATTATTTATATTCACAGAATCTGTGCCTATTTTTATCGGTTTTTCTGGTTTGTTGCTGGTTGTTTACGGGTTCAGTGTTTGGCACCAAAAATCTATTCACGAAAATTTGTTTAATAAAATATGGGCATGGATGATTTGTTGTTTGGGAATTGTTTTAACTATTCCTTTTATAACAGTGTTGGGGCTGATTTATTTGAAAACTTATAATGATGAATCAAAAATCTCGGACGCAAAGTTCTTGTTATAATTCGTTATATTTATTTAATACCATTTTAAAGCAAAATCATATATCATATCGATTGAATAAATAAAATTGAAGGTGATTTTAAATATGATACATCCAAGTGCTATTATACATCCGAACGCAAAAATCGGTGCGGATTGTAAAATCGGACCATTTTGTAAAATTGGTGAAAATGTCGTTTTGGGCGACCGTGTTGAACTGATATCCAGTGTTATTATCGACGGAAAAACAAGCATCGGTGACGATTCAATCGTGTACCCTTTTGCTGTGTTAGGCGTAATGAGTCAGGATTTAAAATGGCAAGACGAAAGCACGATGACAGGTCTGCGTATTGGAAAAAGATGCAAAATCCGTGAATATGTAACAATTCATTCAGGAACACCTGCATCCGATGGAACTGAATTGGGTGATGATTGTCAAATTATGGTTAATGCGCATATTGGACATGATTGTAAAATCGGCAATGGTGTTGTTATGTCAAACTTGGTTCAAATTGCAGGTCACGTTGAAATCGAAGATAACGTTATTATGTCCGGCGGCTCGATGGCTTTACAATTCATAAGAATCGGCAGAAATGCTTTTATTGGCGGTATGTCTGGTGTTGGTAATGATGTTTTGCCGTATGCAATTTACGACGGCACCCCACGTGCAACATACAGAACAATTAACCGTGTTGGATTAACCCGCCATGGATTTACATCCGAAGATATACACGCCGTTCATTCGGTATATTCAGCTGTGTTCAAAGACACCGATGGTACTGTTGCAGACAGATTGGCAAAAATTCGCCGTGAAGTAAAAAATAATAAATATGCGATGGATGCGATTGATTTTATTGAAAACAGATCAAAACGTGGCATCGGAAAATCTGACAATGCTTAATAAACAAAAGAATAAAAAAATATTCGTAATCGCCGGCGAAGTTTCGGGTGACGTTTTGGGTGCAAAAATAATGGCACAAATGCCACAGATTGACTTTGTTGGAATTGGTGGCGAAAATATGGCGGCCAATGGATTAAAATCTTTATTTCCGATTTCGGATTTGGCTGTTATGGGATTGGTCGAAGTTGTCGCAAACATTCGTACTTTGTCGACCCGAATAAATGAAACGGTCGCTGCGATTATCAAAGAAAAACCGATAATCGTTCTTAGCATTGATTCACCCAGTTTCGCAAAACAAGTTATAAAAAAATTAAAAAACGGCGGGCATAAATTACCAAAGTTTTACCACGTTGTCGCACCACAGGTTTGGGCATGGCGTGAAAATCGTGCTGAAAAATTCGCAAAAACATTTGATAAATTATATGCTTTTTTTGATTTCGAAATTCCATATTTTACCAAACACGGATTGGATACGATTGCCGTTGGTCATCCTATTGCCGAAGGTTTAATCGATTATAAATCATCGAAAAAAACAATTAAAACAAATAAAAAAACAATTGCACTAATGCCCGGCAGCAGAATGTCCGAGGTAAAAAAGTTATTGCCGATATTTGAACAAGTCGTCAACAAATTGGATAAAAACAAATATGATTTTGTAATCCCTGTTGTTGAAACAACAAAATCATATATAGAATCCGAATTAAAAATGTGGGATAATTCCCCTGCTTTGATTTCGGCAAAAAAACGATATGATTTATATTCAAAAACATACATCGCAATTGCCGCCAGTGGTACAGTTTCTGCGGAATTAGCAATGATGCATATTCCGACAATTGTTGTTTATAAAATGAATAAAGTCACAACATTTTTATTAAAAAAATTGATAAAAGTAAAATGGGCTTCACTGGTAAATATTTTAATGAACCGCTGTATTTATCCCGAATTATTGGGCGAAAATGCGACGGCTGAAAATATAATATCTGAATTCAAACGATTGATGAAAACAGATGTTCGTAAAAAAATGATTTCCGATTTGTCCGATGCGGATAAAATCTGGGTCAAAGGAAAAATTCCAGCCAGCAAACAAATCGCATTGGATATTTTAAAAGACATAAAAAAATTATAAAAAATAAGGGGTTTAAAAACCCCTTATTTTTTTATCTATTACATATTGCCGTGTGGGATTATTTGCACCTGTGTTTCATATGTCGTGCTTTCCGAACTAGGGTTAAATATGCATAATCCATCAGCTGTTAATCCGGTTGCATTTAATGGACATATCTGATTCAGCGAAGACGTTAATTCTTGGGTACACCAATTTTCATATGGTGGTTTTTGTCCCCCTGGATTAAATGTTGCACGAACTGAATCTGTTTCTGGGTCACAGGCTGCGTCATTTTTTTCAGCCCGTACTGGTATTATAGGCAAACATTTTGTTGTTACACCGTTTTTGCTTCGTCTGGCACCATTTTCCCAACATGAACATATTCCCCAGGAATCTGTATCAACTGAATAAGAATAATTTGCTGGGCAAACATTTTCGCTATGTGAAACACCATAAGATAACGCAAGGTGTTTATAAATGCTGTCGTGAGTGATGCCGTAGCCCAAAAAGGCTGTTTGACATAGATTATCAGGATTATATGAGTTTGATTTTATATATCTTAATTCAATAAATTTACCCATAACGCTTTCGCATTGTCTGGTTAAGCTGTCCAAAATTTGTGTATGGATTTCAGATGCGACCCCTTGGTTTCGTATGCTGTTTTTTTCCCAATCCCCGCTTTCGTTATGCATTCCATATGAATATTGACCGGATTCAGAATCATAATTTTTGTCGATACCACCGAATACTTTGACCATCATTTCAGGGTCAGAACAAGAATCAATTTTTTGCAATTGTTTCGCACATTCAGACTTGTATTCGACAATTTGTTCACCATCGGAATTATAAGTATATGATTGTAATGTAAACCAGTCCAAAGCTTCGCCAGTTGAAAACAGTCCGCTAAATGGATAGTAAAAATTTTGATACCCCTGTCCGCCATATTTATCAAAGCATTGTTTTGCGACTGTGCGGCATGCGGATTCGGTATCTTCGGTTTGAATGCTTTGAACATATTGTTCCAAAATGTTTCCATCGAACATATTGTCACAAGATTCAACATAGTCCCGACATATTTGGGATGTCAAAGAAATTTTATCCGGTTGCAAAGAATTTGAAACGTCCGCATCCAGTTCGCCAATTGTTTCATCTAATGCTTTTTCGGTATCGGTGTAACAAGAATCTATGAATGAAAAGCATTCATTTTTAATTTCGGTAACTTTGGATTTTTGTGCATAAAATATGTCCAATAATGCCTTGTCTAAATAATCTGCCCATACCGCATCGGCGTCTTCGACACATTTATTTAATGCAGGTTCAGCAAAAAGTTTTACACGGTTTTCAAAATTTTGAACAAAAGCACGATTTTCTGTAATTTTGGAAAGTTGTTGATTTGCTAAATCTTCATCCGTTTCGAACGTCAATATGTTTTCCAATTCATAAAATTTGGTGACGCCAGCAATCGGTTCGCCGGTTGAAATATCGATAAATTCGCCATTGTCCAAACATTTTTTATAATCTTTTCCGCAGACTTCTTCGCTTAATACAGCGTCTTCTACATTGGCAAGACAGGTCGAAATGTCATCCGAATTAAGGTTTTGCCGATTTTCCACCCGAGCCAAATTTAACAAAGCCCCGCCTTCGCTGATGCTTTTTGATAATTTTTTTTGATTGTCTTTGATTGCACTTTCAACAGTGTTGCAATCCTGTTCAATTGCCATCAAATATGCGGTCACAGCTCGTTGCAAAGAAGAATCATCACAGTCTTCTTGGACGGCGATTCTGCATTGGGAATAAATTGCAGAATATAAATTTTCGCCGTTGTACGAAGCGATAACCTGACCGGAATCGGTCATACCAAATGCGTTTGCGGTATCAAAAGATAAATTGATACTGTTTAACCCAGAAAATTTACCACTAAGATTTGTGCCATTGCCACTGTCACCACGGATTGAATCCATAATCGCATCTAATAAGGCTTTTGAACCGGAAGAATCTTCGGACAAAGCGTCTTCGCCTTCGGTTGATGTTTTCATTGCGATGGCTTGTTCCGCTGTCAAACCGACAGCGTCCAAATTTTCAACAAAAGTTTTTAATTCATCTTCGGCTTCGCCCAGTGCGGCTTGTAATTCTTCGAATTCATAAACCCTGTCGCTGCATGAACATCTGCGGTATGTGTCGTTTTTTAATACACAAAATTGATCCATGCATGTAAAGAATGCGGATTTGCACTGTTCGTATGCGGCACCTGTTTGTGTCGAAGATATTCCAGTTGTCCCAGAACGTGAAATTGTTTGTGCGGCTGTGGATACAGATGTTCTGTTTTTTATTTGATTTGTTGTGGATGTTGATTTTGAACGATTAACAACGTTTTGTGTTGAACTGCGGGCCGCAACAGTTCCCAAGTAATCTGATACGGTTCGTGGGGTTCGTGTCACAACATTTGAATTGGTTGCCGTTCTGGAAACGGTTGGGTTTGGTACTTCGTTAGCTGTTCTGGAAACTATGACTTTTTGTGCGGTGTTTTCGGTTGAAGTGCTGCGGGATACCGAATTTTTTTCACGAACGGCACCGCCCGCAAAATCAAAGCACAGCAAAGCGATTAAGAAAAAAGCAAAATTCTTTTTCATTCCTGATTCAATCATAGCAAATTTACAAAAATCAAGGCAAGCATTTTTTGATAAAAACGATAAAAAAAAATGTAATAAAAAAGCCCTTAAATCAGGGCTTTGTTTTGTTTATTTTATTATTTCATAAACCACATCGACAATACCATTATAATTTTCGGTCGAAATCAATTTTAATTTCGTTGATTTTTCATATTTTTCAAACAGTTTAATGCCGTCGCCCAATATGGTTGGGATTATGGATAAATGTAAAATATCGACTTGTCCTGCTTTTAACATTTCGTTGGCGACATATGCCCCGCCGCAAATCCAAATGTCTTTGCCGGAATTTTCCCGAATGTCGCTGATAAGTTTTTCTGGTGTTTTATTGGTAAAAGTTATGTCGTGTTCGTCCGATTCCCAGTCTTCGTTTGTTAAAACAAAGCTTTTTTTTGTGGCGTACGGCCAGTTCCCTGGGGCCAATTCGGTTGTTACCTGTTCGTATGTTGTTTTTCCCAATACGACGGTGTCAATAGAATTAAAAAATTTGTCATAAGACCCCGTATTCGTAGGATCCGATCCATCACCGTTTAACCAAGCAACCGATCGATTTACATCTGCGATGTATCCATCCAAACTGGTTGCGATAAACAAAACAACTTTTCTCATATGATTTTCCTTTTGTAAATATTGTTTTTATTATATCAAAAAGTCATAACCAAGACAAAGGGAATCTTATCATTTGTTTAAAATTTATATAAAAATACCCCAATAATGGGGCATTCGAAATGAAGGTGGTCAGGTCAGGACTTGGGGATGTTCATCCCCGTGCTTGTCGCACACTTCGATAAAAAATACGTTGTATTTTTGTATCTCAGCCCTCACGGGTTCAAGTCCGCTTTGTTATTACTCAAAATAAAAATACCCCAATAATGGGGCATTCGAAATGAAGGTGGTCAGGTCAGGACTTGGGGATGTTCATCCCCGTGCTTGTCGCACACTTCGATAAAAAATACGTTGTATTTTTGTATCTCAGCCCTCACGGGTTCAAGTCCGCTTTGTTATTACTCAAAATAAAAATACCCCAATAATGGGGCATTCTTATTTTGGTGGTCTTGGAGGGACTTGAACCCTCACGATTGCAATAATCAATGGATTTTAAGTCCACAGCGTCTACCATTCCGCCACAAGACCCAAACCAACCAAATGTTTTTACACCACTGTATTATATTTCTTTTTTTTATTTTTACAAGCAAAAAATTCGCTTTTGCCTATTTTTATTGTTCTGTGATTTATTAAAGCTTGATTTTTCAATCTTTATAGATAATATTTTAAGTATAGATATAAAAAGGTTAAAAATGCTAAATTCAAAACAGGCAAAACAAATAAAATCGGACGAATGCAATAATAAATATTCGCAAATGTGCGACAATAAATATGAAGCAGATAAAAGCCCATTCGAAAATATTTTTGATGGGATGAAAATTTTAACATTACGTGATATTGTTTCATTTTTTGATTTAAATGATAAAACCAGATAAAAAAAGCGACAGTAATTGTCGCTTTTTTTAAATAATTATTTATTCATAGACTTTTTTAATTGTTTGATTTTTTTATATGAATTATCAATTTGTTTTTTTGAAATTTGTCCGGATTTTACGGCTTGCTTTATTATTTCAATTGATTTTGGGATAATGTCGGCCTGATAATCCAAATTATTACCAATAACCAAAATGTCCGTGCCGGAATTTATCGCCAAAATCAAAACATCCGACCAGCTGTAATGATTGGCCAATGCACCCATATTTAAATCATCCGAAAATACGATGCCTTTGAAATCTAAATCTTTTTTCAAAAGCCCTGTGATGCTTTTTTCCGAAAGGCTTAAAGGATATTTATCATCAATGTTTTTATTGAAAACGTGCGTTGTCATAACACCCATATTTTTACCGGCTGTGATTGCGGATTTGTACGGAACCAATTCATCCATATCAAAGTCATTTGTGATGTCAACAAAGTCATCATGTGTGTCCCCCGTTGCACTTCCATGTCCTGGAAAGTGTTTCATCACAGGGAAAATTCCCGCATCGTTATGTGCGTTGATTACTTGTTCTGCATGGTTATAAACAGTCAACGCATTATCCGAATAGATACGTTGTTTTTTTGCAATTGGTGATTCAGGGTTAATTGCAACATCAACGCATGGGGCAAAGTTTATATTGAATCCCAATTCGGCCAAAGTTGTTGCGGTTTTTAAATTTTCAGAATAAGTGAATTCCAAATCATTTTTATCGCCCAATTGTTTGGCACTTAATCTGGAAACATCGAATTTTTCGTTTAATCTGGAAACCAGTCCGCCTTCTTGGTCAATTGATACAAGCAATGGAACATCAGATATATTTTGTAAATCCGAAATCAATTTTTTAACCTGATCTGGGTTATCGATATTTTTAATATATTCAGGATGGTTTTTATCGGCATTAACATTGAATAAAATAACCCCACCTATTTTATGGTCTTTGACACCTGTATAAATCGGATTCGATTCATCCAAAGCCTGCCCGTTAAATCCAACCATAATCATTTGTGCGATTTTTTCATCCAATGTTGGTCGACTGTTTATATAAATAAAAATAAATCCAAAGATTGCAATAATGCTGGTTACTATAAAAATTTTTTTCATAAAATATTCCTTTTAATTACTTGGTTTAAATTATACAAAAAATTTGGAATATAATCAAAAGAAAATTATTTTTTTATTAAAATATGATAGTGATAAATTTCAACAATTTTGTCCCCAGCCTTGTGAAAGTTTCCGACTTTTTCTATTGATTTGATTTTGAAATCGGCAAACATTTTTTGGATTAAGTCGTAATCGGCATAAAAATGCGGGACATTATATTCGTGTTTTTCCATACATGAATATGTGTTTTCATCGACCTTTGGCCAATTATCTTCGATCCATTTGCTTTTTGCACCCAAAGTTAAAAAAGCTTCGCCGCCGGTTCGCAAGACACGTTTTAATTCGGATATAACCTGAATCATACCTTTTGTGTTTGTATGAGAAATAGAATTACGGCAAAGCACACAATCAAAACTATTGTCAGCATAAGGTAAAAAAATCATATCAGCCAAAATAAATTCGATATCTAAATTTTCTGTTTTCGCCCATTTTTTTGCGGCATCGATTGCAGTGTTGCTGATATCAAATGCGAATGTATTAAATTTATTTTTTGAAAACAATATTGCATGACGCCCAAGCCCACACCCAAAGTCCAAGAAGTCTTTTTTATTTTGGTTTTTCCAACGATTGATAAGATAGAAACTTTCGACAGATGGGTTTTTCCATTCTTCTGCGTATTCTTTTGATACTAATGTCCAGTCCCAGCCTTTTGAATTTGCGATTTCAGACATTTGTTTCTCCGTTAAAAAGTGGTGGGCATAAGAAGACTCGAACTTCCAAGGATTGCTCCACTAGTACCTGAAACTAGCGCGTCTACCAATTTCGCCATATGCCCTTAACTGTTATTTCATTCGGATATGGCGGCGTTTCGCAGTCGCCATATGCCCGTGATTTTCAAAAGATAATATATAAAAATTTTTATGCATAAGCAATAAAAAAATCAGCAAATTTTATTTTGCTGATTTTTAACGAATTTATCGTAATCCTTTGGCACCGCAACAGGCTTCGGCTGCCTTTTGCCAGCTGGAATATTTTTTTGATGGGCTGCGTAAATCATTCCATTGTTGCCATCCATTACAATTTTTTGCAGAACCCGTGCCCGTGCATTTGGCATAACGGCGAAGACTGCATGTTTGGTTGGAAATTCCACCCGCCGGTGTTGTGCATTTTACAACAACATTTTGGTTTTTTGCATCCCCACGCCCCAGTTCCTTGGAAGACAAAACCTGATAAGCATTTGCATTTACAATAATACCGAATAAAAATAAAATACCAAGTGCGATTTTTTTCATAATTTCACCTTTTGATTTAACATATTACAATTATAAACATAAACTGTTACAAAAACAATAGGATTTTTTTAATAAGGTTCAACAGTCCATGGAATATCATTCATAACCAAATAATACAATGCGGTATTATCCGGATTTGCATGATATATCACAGGGCGAACGACGTATATATCGACATCGCATCCTGTCCCATTTTTTTCCTGAACTGTATCCAGCATTGTATAAAATTTTGACGCAAAGTCCATAGATTGTAAATATGCCGCATCATCATCCGCCGGTGACGTTGAATTTCCGACCCACATTAACCACATACCGTGATTTACAATATTTGTTTGGCCTTCTAAATCATCCGCAGACAATAATCCCAGCGGTTTAAAGTCGATATTATTTGTAAATTCCGCACTGGTTGTCGAAGACCAATCGTACATATTTCCGATAAAGTTTACCGCCCCATACAATAACCCCAAATTTCGTTGATATTTCCCGATTAAACCGATGTTTTTCAAAGTATTTTGAAATAACCAATCCCTTGTTCGGCCTGATTTCAGGCTTGCCCGCCCCGCTTTGGCTGCTTTGTTTATTGTTTTTGTGCTGTTTGTGGCACGAAGTGTTTTTATGGTCGCATTTAATGTTCGCAAAGATTTGGCTGCGACATTTCCTTTTTGCGGTGTTTTCCAAGCCTTTAAATTATTGCGAAGACGCATAACATCGTCCAAAGATTTTGAATATGACAAATATTTTTGAACATCCGATGTTTTTTCCAATCGGGCTTTTTCGGGTGTTGCACGACGGATGTCGTTCATAGTATCCGTATATTTTTCAATATCAATTCCCGATTGTAAAAAATTTTGAATCGCTGGGTTTTGTCGTAAACCGTTCAAAGTATTTTCCATTTGTGCAATTTCATTTAGCTTTGAATTATATTGTGCTTGATTTGTTATGGTGGCCAAATCAACCTTTGCTTTTTTTAAATCCGCCAATTTGGTTGCATAATCGGTAAACGTTTTTGATTTTTTTATTGCACCAGCCTTATCAATAGTATCCAAAGTGTTTTCAGATTGTTTGATAAGTTTTGAAATACGAACATAATCGGCAACGTCGGCCGCCTTTTCCAAATTTTTAATAGATGAAACCAAGTTTTTTGCCGCCCGTGTTGCCCGTGCTGTTTTTGTTGCACCCAATATCACGCTTCCCGTACCAACAGTTGCGACCGTGATTGCAACATCCAATGCGACCTGACCCCAGGTTATCCAACCCAAATTGGCGTCGCCTGCAACATAATAATCATTTGTATCGTCTTCGATATTTACAATTTCAGCCACCGCCAAATTAACCGCATTGGTGTCTTTGGATAAAGCACTGGTTGATGTGCATTTGTTGCCATTTGGGTGAATTGATTTTATGTTTTCTTCGATATATTTTAATGAAACAGTATTGTTTTTATCCGCACCGATAAATTGCGACAGGCTGTTTTTTTGCACAACTAAAATTCCATACCATGCGGGATCTGTATTTGTCCAAATACCTTCGGAATGTTCGCTTATTTCCGGATTCGGGTTTAAATCTGTTATATTTCGTTTTGAATCCAAAGCCAATTTTTCATGTAATATTTTCGGTTGTGTTTTATAATTCACAATTATTTGTCGCCCCTGTGGAAACACATATTCAACAGGCCCAATTTTAATAATATCGGTGTCTTTCCCATTTGCAAATTCGGGACATTTTAAAATATATTTTAAAACGTCAGGATGTTGATAAGTACTGTAAATCCAAGCCTTTACAACATTTTCAGTATCGGTTTCCATAATATTGTGTTGATTTTGGTACAAAGCCGAAGTTAAAATTTTTGCCCCGCAATCGGATTGTATTTCGGCAAAAGAATTTCGTGATACAATCACGCAAAGAAAAATAAAAAAAGCAAGTTTAAGGAATTTCATTCCGTCCTATTTCATCATTAAAATGGTATTGTATGCTTGCCCAACTTCCTGACCGGATTGTTCTTTGGCATTAACGACTCCTTGGACTTGTGCGGAATTATACGGGTTTTGAACGCCCAAAGGTGTTTCGTGGTTTATAACCAAATAAAACAATTCATTTTTTCCGCTTTTGTCTTTGTGCATAATTGGTCGAACGATGTATATATCAACGTTACATAATCTGTCGGCTGATCTGCCATCTTTGTATTCACGTTCATTAACGTTTTGCATACTGATATGAAAATCTTCGGCAAAATCCAAAGCATCCAGCAAGGCGGTACCATCGGCATCAATATCCAATGGGTCCCCGTCCCATTTTAACCACATACCGTGGGATGCTATATTTGTTAAATCGCCCCCAGAAAAGCCACGCAATTGCGAAGTTCCGTCCGGATTGATATAATCATTATTTAAATCATCCGCTGACAATAATCCAAAAGAATTGAATTCCGTTCCATCTGTAAACATATCGGTGCTGGCATGTGATACATTAAACATTGATTCAAATATTGAAACGATTGTAACTGTTGGGGCTGCTGCCATAACGGCCGGTGCGATTGCGGACAACCGTCCTAAATTTTTGCTATAAACTCTTTGCATTGTGGTCATTGCACCTTGGCTGATTTTTAATCCAGTGCTGCCTGCGACATCCATTGTGCCGGCCGGCATTGTTCGGCCAATGAAGCGGGATAGTTTTGGAACATTCCACAGTCGGCTTACTTTTGCAGCGGTAAGTCCGTTATTCAATGCGGTTGTTACTCTCGCAGTATCCAAAAGTCCACCCGCAACAGTTCCCATACTTAACACAGAATTAACTTCGTTTTTTGGCATTTTTAATGCCTTTGCTATATCGTCCACGGACGAACCGGCGGCTCTCATTCGATGTGCTTGTGCACCCTTTGTTGCCAATGTTCCGCCTGCTTCAGCAATTTTTATCGCCTTTGTTAATTGTTTGGCTTTTAATGCCGCCTGGGCTGCCGGTGCAAACCCCATCGTTGCAATAGTTAATGCGATGTCTGTTCCAAATGTTGCAATCCCCCAGTACATTTCGGAACCGTCAAACACATAATAATCGTTACCTGACCAAAATGAATCTTTTTCCTTTTGTGCGATATGCGTGGCCATATTTACAATATCTTTGTCATGGGTTGTGTGTGCACCGTGTGTGCATTTGCCACGAAATCCACCCATAAAGCTATCGGAATTTGCGGGAAAATATAATTCTTTATTAGCGGTTAATTCATTCACAGATAAAACAGGTGCACCGTCATATTTTGCCATATTTTGTGACAAAGCATTATTAACAGAACCTGATTCAACAACCAATATGGCATAAAAAGGCGATGAAACATCTTCGAATCCATCATATGGTAAAATAGGTGAAGGTTCAATTTCCCCTGGACATGTTAAAAAATCACACATACCATT
>CAYIZJ010000021.1:11033-15914 GCA_964368045.1 uncultured Muribaculaceae bacterium | reverse complement strand
GGGTATGATGGGATTACAGCCAGACGAAGCAATTACAGATCCTTGGATTACAAAGGCTTTGGAAAAAGCACAAAAAAGAGTCGAAGCAAAATACTTTGAATCCAGAAAAGAATTGTTGAAATACGATGACGTTATGAATGAACAAAGAAACGTTATTTATAAACAAAGAAATGAATTGATGACATCTGAAAACTTGAACGAATTGGTTCGTGAATTGATTGGTGATGTTGTTGAAAATATGTGCGAAGTCAGTATACCTGAAAAAACCAGACCTGCGGACTGGAATTTAAAAGGAATTCACACAGCGATGAAACAAATATTCGCATTGGATATAACCGATATCGAAAAATGGGCAACTGATGATAATATCACAGAAAACAAAGCCTATGAAACATTGGAAAAACTGGGTAATATTAAATATCAATCACAATGTGATAAATACGATAACGATATGTTACAAGCAGCTCAAAGACAAATGATGTTGGGGGCGTTGGATTCGGTTTGGAAAAAACATCTAAGCCAAATGGATTATTTGCAAACCGGAATTGGATTGCGTGGATATGCTCAGAAAAATCCTTTGTACGAATACAAAAGAGAGGCATTGGAATTATTCAAAAACACAATTAACAATTTCAAATTGTTATGCGTATCCTATGTTTGCCGGATGGAATTAACCAGACAAGACATAACCGACACACAAAAAGAACACGAAAAACACGATGCCGAATTAAACGAAGCACAGGGACGAAACGAATTGTGCGGTTGTGGTTCGGGAAGCAAGTTTAAACATTGTTGCGGTAAATTAAACTAAAACAAATATTATAAAACTTAGTAAAATCAAGGGGGTAAATTTTGCCCCCTGATTTTTTATTTTGTCGAAAATAACGTGACAGGTTTTTTTTCTCTTTTTTGATTTTCTTTCTTGCATAAAGTGTTCAAAATTTGCTATGTTGTCGGTATGAAAAATCAATTCGTTCATCTTCGTTGTCATACCAGTTTTTCCGTTGGACAAAGCACCCTGAAAATCAAGAAAATTCCAGAGCTTTGTGAAAAATTCGATATGACTGCATGTGCGATTACTGATAACAATATTATGTCGGGAACGGCTGAGTTTTCAGATGTTTTACCGAAAAATAAATTGATTCCCATAATCGGAATCGAAGTTTCATTAAATCATCATAATGCTGATCCAAAAACTTTACGCACCGAATCTTTATCTAAATTGGTTTTGTTGGCAACAAATCAACGGGGATATGAAAACCTTTGTTCTTTGACCAAGGTTTTATATATGCGGGGCGACAATCATCATTTGGGGGCTTATGTTACCCTGCCCGAATTAGAAGAATTAAGCGAAGGGTTAATTTGTTTGTCCGGCGGACATCTGGGCCCAATCGGATTAAGTTTGTTACAAAGACAGGATGAAACCGCCCGTCAATTGGCGTTAAAATTGCAAGCTATTTTTGAAAATCGTTTTTATATGGAAATCCAAAGACATGGGTTACCAGCCGAAATTCAAACAGAACCACAATTTTTAAAATTGGCTTTGGAATTAAATATCCCGATTGTTGCGACAAACGATGTATGCTTTGCGACAATTGAAAATTACGAAGCCCAAGACATTCTGATGTGCATTTTAAATCAGAAAAAAGTAATCGATCCGGACAGACCACGGAAATCTTCGCAACAATATTTTAAATCCGCCGATGAAATGATTGAATTGTTCAGCGACCTGCCCGAAGCAATCGAAAACACAGTTGTTATTTCACAACGATGTGCTTTTAAAGTAAACGTAAAACAATCGCCTTTGTTGCCAAGTATTGATAAAGGCAAAACCCCAGACCAAGAAGTCCAAGAATTAAAAGATAAAGTTGCCCAAGGATTAAAAAAACGGCTGGTTATCGAAAAAATAAACACCCCAGAAATAGAAGACAGTCAATATTACGAACAGGCCGAATTTGAAATTGGCGTTATTGTTCAATCGGGATTTTCGGGATACTTTTTAATTGTTGCCGATTATATTGAATGGTGCCGCAAAGAATCAATATTGGTGGGCCCTGGTCGTGGTTCCGGTGCGGGTTCCATTGTTGCATGGGCATTGGGGATTACAAATGTTAACCCATTGAAATATGGTTTGCTGTTTGAAAGATTTTTGAACCCCGATCGTGTTTCGATGCCGGACTTTGATATCGACTTTGAACCGGCAAAATTAGAAGCCGTATGGAAATATGTTATTTCCAAATACGGTGCGGATTCGGTTTGTCGAATTATTACATTTGGTACTTTACAGGCACGTGGGGCTTTGCGTGATGTGGGACGTGTTTATGGATTGCCTTATTCAAAAACCGACAGATTTGCAAAGTTAATTCCAGCGGATGCAAAAAATTTACAAGCAGCGTTTGACTCTTCGTCCGAAATTCGAAATGAATTACATAAAGATGACGGTATGTCCAAAGCTTTTAAAATTTCCCAAGAATTAGAAGGCTCGTTAAGAAATTTAGGTCAACACGCTTGTGGGGTCGTTATCGGCGATCGTGCAACAACTAAAATTGCACCTGTATATCGTGACCCGTCAAATGAATTGCCGTCATCACAATTTGACGGGCATTATTTGGAAAATGCTGGGTTAATTAAATTTGACTTTTTGGGACTGGAAACATTGGCGATATTAAAATATGCATCAAAATTGATTGCAAAAAATCGTGGTATCCATATTGATTTGGACGCAATTCCAACCGATGATAAAAAAACGATGGAACTGTGGTGCAAAGGTTTGACCGAGGCCATATTCCAATTTGATGCTGATTTCGTACAACAGACTTTGCGGAAAATGAAACCGAAAAGCTTTTTGGAAATATCGGCGTTAACCGCACTTAATCGCCCAGGGCCAATCGCAAACATCCCAAGCTTTATCGCACGTATGCATGGCGACGAACCGGTTGAATATGTTCATCCAAAAGCCGAAAGTGTTTTGGCGGAAACTTATGGAATTATTGTTTACCAAGAACAGGTGATGCAATTGGTACGTACTTTGGCCGGATTTACACGTGGTGAATCGGATACGGTAAGAAAGGCTATGGGTAAAAAAATTGCAAAACTGATGGATGAAATGGAACTTAAATTCATAGACGGCTGCAAAACGGAAAAAACATTGGGCGAAAAAGATGCAAAAGATTTATGGGAACAATTCAAAGAATTTGCAAAATATGCTTTTAATAAATCGCATGCTATTTGTTATTCTGTGATTGCTAATCAATGTGCGTATTTAAAAGCCCACTATGCACCCGAATTTTTGGCGGCTGCGATGTCCAGTAATTTAAGCAATTCAGATCAGTTGGCGGTTTTAATCGATGATGCAAAAAATAATTTTAATATCGAAATTATGCCACCCGATATAAATAACAGCGAAACATTGTTCACAGTTAAAAACGGAAAAATTGTATATGGTTTGGCTGCGATTAAAGGCGTCGGGGAAAAAGTCACCGACGAAATCATAAAAATTCGTGAAGAAGCCCCATTTAAAAACATCACAGATTTGGCAAAAAGATGTGCGGGCACTTTAAATAAAAGAATACTCGAAGCTTTTGCAAAAGTCGGTGCATTGGATTCGTTGGGGATTGATCGTGCGACCGTTTATATGAACGCAGATGCGATATTGGCATATTCTTCGCAGGCAAAACAGGGACAAAGTCAGGCGTCATTATTTGAAACATCAATCGAAGACGATGTGTCCGCAAATTTATTGGCAAAAAATTTAATTAAAACAAACCCTTGGAAGTTTGATGAAAGATTGGCTTATGAATTATCCGCACTTGGGTTTTATATCTCCGCTCATCCTTTGGATCAATATAAATCTTTGTTGGAACGGGAACAATTGGAAACCAGTTTGACTTTACCGAAATTGCCCGACAGAAAGGCTGTGAAAATTGCTGTAAATGTTAATTCTTTTTCAAAACGGAAAACCAAAACAGGCAAAATGATGATTACGGTTAATGCGTCCGACAGTTATGGAAATATCGACATCGTGTCTTTTGGCGAAGAAAACGCAAACGAATTTGCAAATATTTTGGGCAGCGAAAAAATTGTTTTGGTAACTGGTCGCATCAGTAATCGTGATGATAATGTTTCAATATTTGCAGATGCAATTACAGAATTATCTTTATGGGTTCGCAGGGTTTCGCAAAAAATGACTTTGTCGGTAAGTGATAAAAATGCTTTACCAAAAATAAAAGAAATTTTGGATAAACAAATCAAAGGCAAAACAAAGGTTACATTAAAAATCTTTGGTGAAAAAAATAATGTTTTAATGCCAACGAACTATAAAATCGAAGTGTCGGATACAGCGATACAACAATTTTCGGATATCGGAATAAAAGTGGAAATAGAATAATTATGGAAAAACATATACCAGTATTATTGGATAAAGTATTAAAAACTTTGGGTGATTTGTCAAACAAAGTTATTGTTGATGGCACATTTGGTGCCGGCGGTTACAGTCGGGCTTTTTTGAATGCTGGGGCGGCGAAAGTCATAGCATTTGATCGTGATCCGAATGTTTTTGCGGATGTTGAAAAACTTCAAAACCAATTTCCAAACAAATTGGAATTTATTCATGCACCGTTTTCAAAAATAAAAGAAAAATTAACTGTTGAACCAGATGCGATTGTTTTTGATTTTGGTATATCTTCGATGCAAATTGATCAGGGACATCGTGGTTTTTCATTTCGTTTTGACGGTCCATTGGATATGCGTATGGAATGCGATGGCGTTACAGCAGCACAATTGATTGAACAATCAACGATTTCAGAATTGGCGAAATTTTTGGCGGTATACGGTGATGTTAAACGCCCTGCTATGTTTGCGGATATTATAAAATCAGCAAAT
>CAYIZJ010000021.1:0-11023 GCA_964368045.1 uncultured Muribaculaceae bacterium | reverse complement strand
AAACGACATTTGAATTAAAAAACTTAATCCATAATCCAAAAGATATCGCCCCTATTTTTCAGGCTTTGCGGATAGCGGTCAATGATGAAATGGGCGAAATAGAAACCGCATTAAAAGCAATCCCAGATATTTTAAATAGGGGCGGCAAATGTTTATGCGTGACCTTTCATTCATTAGAAGACAGATTAGTAAAATCAACATTTAATGAATGGACACGATCAAAGGCCGATCCACGATTGCCGATAATTGAAAAAATGCCGTTCGATTTATTAAAAGCGGAAAAACCAAGCAAAGAAGAATTAGAACATAACCCAAGGGCCCGATCCGCACATTTGCGTTCGGTAATAAAAAATTAGTCAGATTTTATAGTTGACTTAAATATACGAATTTTACTATTATTTGGTAAAGGTATAAAAAGAAAGGAATTGTAATGAAAAATTTATTAAAGATTTTGACCGGTATGGCCGCGGTTTTTGCCGTCCCTGTGTCTGCTTTGGCGGCCGTTTGTCCGGTTTGCGTTGTTGGTGTTGGTGCCGGATTGGCATTCGCAGATGTTTTGGGTGTTGATTACAGTGTTATCGGATTATGGTCGGGCGGTTTGATGTTGGCTTTGACTTTGTTCACAGCAAATTGGTTAAAGAAAAAAGGCGTTGTAAATATGTTTTGGTATTTCATTGTGCCTTTTGTTCTGTATTATGGAATGCTTTTGTCTGTTTATGCTTTCCCAGAAATCATTGTTTACAACGAATATGTGTTCTTTGGTATTGATAAATTGCTGTTGGGTATTGTTGTTGGGACTTTATTGTTTTACTTTGGTGCAAAAAGATATTCCGCAATTAACAAAAGCAACGGCGGTAAATCTCAATACCCGTTTCAAAAAGTCGTTTTGCCAATCGAATATTTATTGGTTGGTAATGTGGTTTTATGGTTGGCAACAAAATACATTTAATAAATTAAAGGAATATTAAAATGGCAAAAGTTACAAAAAACTTAAAAAAATTATCTATGGAAGAAATGATAGAACAATTAGATGCGGCGAAAAAAATCAATCCATTGGATTTGTCTTCGGATCAGGATTTAAGTATTGCTTTAATGAATTTGGTTTCATTAGAAGAACATTTCTTTTTCAGTGGTGCAAAAACAGGTAAAACTGGTTTTTATGAATTGATTAACATCGTTCGTGAAATGAGAAAAGATTTAATGGGTCGAATCGTTAAAAAATCAACAGCTGAAAATGGCGAAGTGTGGTGTATATCAAAACATCTTTTGGCGGCGTCAATGCGTTTAATGGAAGTCGGAACCAAAGCAATCGGTACAGGCAATTCAAAAGACGCAACAGAAATGTTTTCCAAAGCATATGAATTGTATTCTTTGTTCTGGGGATTGAATATGGATTTAATCGATTTGTCGGACACAAAAAAAGTCGCATTGGATGTGAATACCCGGGCTTTTAATGACGCTATGTCATCAAAACCGACCAAATCCGTTGCCGCAAAACAAAGCGTTAAAACATCGAAAAAAACAACAACAGTAAAAAAATTGGGTGATTGGGTAAAAAACACAGTTAATTGTTGTATTGAATAATGTGCTTGTAAAAAAAATGTAAAATGGTCATAATTATAAAGTAGAAGGAAAAAATTGAATAAAAAAGCTTTAAATCTTTTGCCTATTTTTGGGTTCATCGTTTCGATGCCCTTTTCTGCTTTTGCGGTCAGTCAAATCAGCCCACGTTCAGAAGGTACGGTTTTATCCAGACAGTCAGACAATAATAAATCATCAGAAAACATAGTTAATCGTTCCGCAACCGTTTCCAGAACGGCGGCAAATCAATCAAGCCCAACGAATATTGTAAACCGAATTGATTCAGGTGCAAGCCGGTCGACTTCATCTCGTTCTTCTTCTTCGAAAAGTTCCGCTGCGATTGTAACGGTTGACACACTGCCAATGGTTTCACGTTCGGCACGAACATCTGTTGTTACACCATCTGCGAACGTTTCCAGATCCGCTATGACAGCACGCAGTGCGAATTCGGTTAACTCAGCAAATAATACTAATCGTACGAAAACTAATGTTTCACGTGCAACCGCCATATTTAATGATACTTCGGCAATTGGTGGTGGATATACACAATGTACAAATGCTTATAATACCTGTATGGATCAATTTTGTGGAAAATCTAATGACACATATCGTCGTTGTTTTTGCAGTTCCCGTTTGACTGAATTTCAGGCAACCGAATCGGCTTTGGACGAAGCTCGCTCTTTGTTAATTCAATTCCAAAACAACAGTCTGGAAGTAATTGGAAACTCTGCCGCCGAAGTTGATGCTATGTACAACGCATCCATCGGCGAAGAAGCAATTAAAAATGACACCAGTACTGCTCAGGATACTTTGAATGAAATTTCCGACCTGTTATCGGGTAAAACAACAGCCGGTAATAATTCAAACAGTTTGGGTATATTGGATTTGGATCTAAGCTTTACATCCGATATCGGTGATATATTTTCGGGCGGCAGTTCGGGTAATGTATTCGGTGGTGCATCAACTGATTTAATTGATCTGTCCGGCGAAAGATTATACGAAGAAGCTCATAAACAATGTGCGGATTTGGTCCAAGATTCTTGTTCTTCGGCGGCAATTGCCAGTATGGCAACCAGTTCGTATGGAATTTTAATAAACCAAGATTGTAATTTATATGAAAAAAGCATCGATGCAAAAAAAGAAGCCGTTGAAACAACTGTTGCCGAAGCCGAAAGAATTCTTCGTGATGCAAGATTGGAAGAATACCGCAGCAATAATTCAGCCGATGTTAACGAATGTATAACGGCTGTCAAAGAAGCCATTACAGGCGATGCAGTGTGCGGAACAAATTATATAAAATGTTTGGACAACACCGGTCAATATATGAACGCAACAACGGGTGAGCCGATTTATTCCCCTGCTTTGTTCCAATTGGTCGAAGTCATAACATTGGGCGAATCGAATTCAGACGTTTTGTCATCCAATCGTGATTTTGATGAATATCTGGAAAGCAAAAAAATATTTGCGGAACCGGCTTTGTCGACTTGTCAGGATATATCAGAAGTCGTATGGGAAGAATTTAAACGCAGTGCAATAATTGAAATCGCACAGGCACAGGATGCTGCAATACAATCGGTAAAAGATTCATGCGTTCAAACTATGGCGGATTGTTATAACACCCAAACGGGTGCTTTGGAAAATTTCAGTGCATCGGCTGCTGAAATCACCAGTGCAAATATTGCATACACAACCCAAACCCTGTGTCAGGATCAGGTCGCAACATGTGCCGCATTGTATGGCAATGGGCAAAGCTGTGAATTCGATAATCAGGGACGTTTAATAAATGCGGATGCGTGTGGTTTGACTGAATTGTTAAACTTTGTAGACACTGTTGACGAAGTACATCTTGCTCAGGGCTGTTCCGAGGCTTTGACACATTATGCCGAAGAATTATGCACACCATCAAACCCAGATGCACACGGTTACCCATGGAATTGTCGCTTTAAATTATTTGGTGATATGGGCGACGACCCTGACCCAAGTGCGAACGCATCAATTATTGCAAACTTAAAGGCCACGGCTATGCAAAATTGTGTCCCGCCAGGTGAAGCAATGTCGGACGATTATGATGACTACGAAGAATTGTCCGTAAATGCAAGGGATCAGGTTAATATAATAATTAACGGAATACGTGATGATTTATACTATCAATTATCGGAATCATGTGCACAATTGGGTGGATTCTTTGTCGGGCCGACTGAATCAGGTACCACAATGACAGTATTTTACACAAACGTATTTGGAACGTCTGCAAACGAAACTACGAATATGACATGGGGAAAATGTGTTGAAAATACAACCCGTACACGTTGCTTGGCTATGAACACTGCGGATAATAATATGGCAACATATAACGAAACAACTGACACATGTTCATTTACCGAAGAATGGTATGAACAAAGATGTGCGGTTTTGGGTAACAGTTATTACGAAGGCGGCATATGTTATGCCCCTGGGATTTAAAACGGGTTTACTTTGGGGGAATAAACAAAATGAAATTAAATTTATTGGGATTTTTTCTGGGTATTACCGTAACGTCTTCGGTCATGGCTTTTGATGGTTACAAAGATTATAATTTGTCATTGAATACGGGTATGGGCTCTTCGTGGAATTTTAATTTTAATACAGCGAATTCGACAATTCAAGGCATGACAGCAACCCCAGGACAAATTATAATAGGTGGCGGTTTGGGTATTGTTGGAAACCAAGGAATTCCTAGGGAGGGTCAATCCGGTCACGAAGATCATCGCCGTTCACATGGATTTACAGCGATGATTGCCCGTAAAATTGTGGCACACGGTGGGTATTTTTGCCCTACACAAGTTCAGTGTGCCACCAATTCGGGAACTAATGCCTGGTCAGAATATTTTCATTTATTAACCCCGTCGGGCGGAAGAAATAATTGTGAATGGTTATGTGAAGCGGGATACACCGGTGAAAATTGTGTTTCATATTCTGCGGATGATATAAATACAGCTTTTTGTGACCATGCTATATATCGGACGGGTACTGGGCAAAAATTCGCCGGATATGATTCTGTACGAACAACGAACCTTACAGGATGGACATCGGCTTCACAACAGATAAAAACGGTTACAGAAGGTTTCAAATATTGGGATGAAGGTGTTAGCGGTAAAGAAAAAAATATAGTTGTTGCACTGTATGAATATCATGACCATTCATTGGCTGCGGCACCAATTTATATTGAATGTAATAAAGATCGTATTAACAACAATCAAGTAGGTTGGGTTCAAAAGGTTAGTACACTAAGTAATGCGATGGGCGGTACGGGAAAAAGATTATGCCCGCAGGGATATTTTAACGGTCCAGGAATGTCATGTATTCCACATGAAAATTGTACGGCACCTGTTCAACCAACTGAATATTGCGTCGGGTACAGCGAAGAAGATTACGAAGAAGACATTCATACTTATTTATATGATTCTGAAAACAATTGTGCAAAATTCAAATGCGAAGAAGAATTATACGGATTTGCGGATGTCGAAGACGGTGATTTTTCCTGTGTATCCTGTGCGGTATCCCGAACCGGTGCCAGTGGGGTCAGCCATATTAACGGCGAATGCGTAAAATGTGGCGATCGTGAAATATTTAATACATCAACTTCGACATGTGATGAAATGGTTGGATTTTCACGATTGGATTTGCAATATGGATTGGGGCAAACAAACAATTCAACAAAAGTATCCGAACAATGCTGGATATTAAGCAATCCGAACGAATACAGAAATTGTGTTATTGGTTCGGTTGAAAAGTACACAGGCCCAGTTACATTTGATGAAGTGTCTGCTTTGGAAAGAAATGATTCTGTTGACATCGGTGATTTAACCGCCGCTGGAATATCCGCAAATTAAAAAATCCCCAAAATGGGGATTTTTTTTAATGCAATCGTATAAATTTAATCTTTTTTATCCATACCATTCAATGATTGTAACATTTTCATAACAACTTCACGTTGTTCGTCGGTTGGTAATTTCCAATATAATTTTATCAAATTCAAAGATTCGTTTTTTTCCAATGGGTCGTCTTTTTTTGGTGATGCCAAACGTCCCGTCATCTTTGCACGTTTTGAATCTGGAATATTTCCAGGTAATCCTTGGAAGAAAAATGACACAGGGGTTTCCAAAGCTGTGCTGATATTAAACAGGCGGGATGCCGAAATACGGTTCCCTGCACTTTCATATTTTTGAATTTGTTGGAATGTAACCCCACATAACCCAGCAAGATTTTTCTGTGACAAACCCATCATATTACGGCGAAGTTGTATTCTTTGCCCGATATGTTGGTCGACTTCTGGTGTGTAAAAGCTTTTGTTAATGGTCACTTTACTTTCCTTGGATAACTTTATTTGTGAAAAACTTCCTATTTGTTTTAAATATATATCTTTTTTTTTGGTTTTGCAATCAAAAAAGGGTATAATAGAAATAATTCAAACAATAAACAATAAAAGAGAAATAAGATGAATAAACCAATTGTGCTATGTATTCTGGATGGATTTGGAAATAATTCAGACAACCGATTTAATGCTGTAACGGCTGCGAAAACTCCGTTTTTGGATTCTTTGTATGAAAAATATCCACATACTAATTTACGGGCATCCGGCACAGCTGTTGGTTTGCCGGGGGATACAATGGGCAATTCCGAAGTCGGACACATAACAATCGGATCGGGTCGAATATTACCGCAATATCTGGAAAGATTTAAAACAACCGATTGGGATAAAAATTCGGCTTTGGCGGAATTTATAGCCAAGTTAAAAAAATCCGGCGGTACAGCTCATATCGTTGGTTTAATGTCGGACGGATTGGTTCATTCCGATATTCAAAATACTTTGATGATTGCAAAGCAGGTTTTAAAACAGGGATTAAAAATCGCAATTCATTTTATTTCGGACGGTCGTGATGTTAATCCAAAATCGGCGGAAAAATATATAAAAGAAATTGAATCCGAATTAAAGTCTGAATTTGAATCGGGTAAAGCCTTTTTCGCAACATTGTCGGGTCGTTATTGGGCAATGGATCGAAACAATAATATGGATCGCACGTCCAAGGCCGTAAATGCAATCGCAAAATCACAATCGGATGTTTATGCCGATGATATTTTGGCGGGATTAAATACGGCATACGATAACAATCAAACGGACGAATTTATTGAACCAGTTGTTATAACCAAATCCCCTATTACATCAAATGATGGAATTATATTTGCAAATCATCGTGGCGACCGTGCCAGACAAATATTACGGGAATTGATTAAAACGGGGGCGAACGTTTTATCGTTCGCACAATATGGCGAAGATTTAAACGATTTATGTCCCGCATTATTAAACGATATTGAAATTAAAAATACTTTGGGAACAGTTTTATCACAAAACAACAAAACCCAATTACGAATTGCCGAAACCGAAAAATATAATCATGTCACCTATTTCTTTGACGGTGAAAAAAACGAAGACTTAATCGGTATGGATAAAATTTTAAAGCCTGAAATGTCGGCAAATGAAATCACGGATAAATTATTACAAAATATAAATAAATACGATGTTGTTATTTTAAATTATGCAAACGGTGATATGGTTGGTCATACCGCTAAAATGGATGCCGCTGTTATAGCGGTTGAAACTTTGGATAAACAATTATCAAAAATAGTCCCAGCTGTTTTGGAAATAGACGGGGTTATTTTAATTACTGCCGACCATGGTAATGTTGAACAATTGTGGGATTTTGAAACGGGCACTCCGTGGACGGCCCATACAAACAATACTGTTCCGTTTATAGTTGTGTCGAATAAATATAATGTTGTTGCCAGTGGCGGATTATCCGACATTGCCCCGACGATGTTAAAAATGTTGGATATTGAAAAACCCGAAGATATGACAGGTAAAAACTTGGTTGCGGAATAAGTTATTTTTTTGCAATTCGTTTTTCTTTGAAAAAGTCTTTTAACATCTGGGCGGATTGTTCCGAATGTTCCGGCATATGAATTATTTCAGGTTTCCATAAATGTTTATCGGTTTCAAAAACTTTGGCATTATGTAATATGCCGCCGCCCTTTTCATCTGTTGCCGCAAAAAAGATTCGATTTATTCGTGCATATGATATTGCAACGCTGCACATAGCACACGGTTCCAACGTTACATAAATATCGCAATTATCCAAAAATTTTGTTCCCAATTTTTTTGTCGCACGATTTATAGCAACTATTTCGGCATGTAATGTTGGGTTTTTCTTTAATTGAACCTGATTTTCGCCCCGTGCAATAACTTTGCCATTTTGTACGATTACCGCCCCAATTGGGACATCGTCATGCGATTTTGCACGATTGGCTAAAATAAAAGCTTGCAACATTGGTTTCATAAAGTATACTTTAACCCGATGAATTCAAAATTGCAAATCATTTCAGGAAAATATAGTGGAAAAAAATTATTTTTGCCACCGACCGCCAGACCCACACAAAATAAAGCCCGCCACGCATTGTTTAATATGCTGGGTGCAATTTTACCAAATCAAACAGTTGATGTCACAGTATGGGATTCTTTTGCGGGTTCCGGGGCTTTTGGAATCGAAGTATTATCCCGTTATCCAAATTCAACCGCTGTTTTTACAGATACAGACCCAGAATCAATAAAAACAATTAAACGAAATATCGAAAATATTGAAAATGCGTCCGTGTTTCATACCGATGCCATCAATGCAATTGGTAAATTTGGTATGTTGTCCGATTTGATATTTGTTGATCCGCCATATGATATGAATGATTTGGGAATCGCCTTTGTTCGTAAATTGGAACCTGTTGTAAAATCTGGGACAATTGTAATTTGGGAAATCGAAGACTGTAATTCAGATGTAAAAATATCCGAAAAATGGGATATTTTAAAAGATAAAAAATATGGACGTGCCAGATTTTTAATCTTGTCTTTTAAATAATACTTGATTTTTTCCACTATTTAGTTAATAATACTGCGGCTGACACCCTTGGAGGTCAGTTATAACTAATAATAAAAGGTATAAAAATGGCTATACAATTAAACGCTGAAATTCGCAAAGTTGCTGGCAAGGGGGCCGCACGTGCAGTTCGCAACAACAAAAACATCCCTGCCGTAATTTACGGTGATAACAAATCCCCTGTATCTATTGAAATGGATGCTCATTCATTCGAAATGATGGTTAAAAAACCAGGTTTGCGTACAAAATTATTTGAAATCAAAACCAGTGCTGGTTTGGAAAATGCTATGTTAATAGACATCCAATATCACCCTGTTTCCGATAAAATCATCCACGTTGACTTTAAACGTATTGATGTTAAAAAACCAGTAACAGTTACTGTTCCAATTGAAACAATCAATAACGAAGTTTCCAAAGGTTTAAAAATGGGCGGTATGTTGAACTTTGCATCCCGTACAGTTTCTTTGGTTGGTTTGATTGATTCTATTCCTGAAAAAATCGAAATCGATTTGTTGAATATGAATATCGGTGATTCAGTTCACGGAACAGACTTGGTTTTGCCAAGCGGTGTTGAATTAGGATTGCGTCAGGCTGAATTGGCTTATTTGACTATTGTCGGTAAGATTAAAGAAGAAGCTGCAACCCCTGCTGATGCTGCGGCTGCAAAAAAATAATTATTTGAATTATTTCAATATTAAATACCGTAATTTTTATTGCGGTATTTTTTTATAAATTTGCACTTGAAAAGCCAAATCGATTAACTATATCTGAAACAGATAATTTAAATATCATACAAAAATGGAGTATAAAAAATGGCAAAAGTAATCGGTATTGATTTAGGAACAACTAATTCAGCTATGGCTTTTATGGATGGCAACGAGCCAAAAATTATTGAAAATTCAGAAGGCCAAAGAACAACCCCTTCGGTTGTGGCTATTACTAATTCGGACGAACAGTTGGTTGGTATCACAGCAAAAAACCAAGCTGTAACAAATCCGGCAAATACTATTTATGAAATCAAACGATTGATGGGATTGCGTTTTGACAATCCAATCGTCAAAGAAATCGAAGGCAGAATTCCATATACTATTGTTGCGGGCGACAATGGGGACGCTTGGGTCGAAGTCGAAGGAAAAAAATATGCACCATCACAAGTATCCGCAATGGTTTTGGCTAAATTAAAAAAAGATGCCGAAAGTTATTTGGGCGAAACAGTAACCGACGCTGTTATCACAGTGCCTGCATACTTTAACGATTCACAACGTCAGGCAACCAAAGACGCCGGTCGTATTGCTGGGTTAAACGTTTTACGTATTGTTAATGAACCAACAGCTGCTGCTTTGGCTTATGGTTTGGATAAAAACAAAGACGGAACAGTTGTTGTTTATGACCTTGGTGGTGGAACATTTGACGTTTCTATTTTGGAAATCGTTGACGGTGTGTTCGAAGTAAAATCAACAAATGGCGACACTGAATTGGGTGGTTCTGATTTTGATGCACGTATTTTGGAATTCTTGGTTTCTGAATTTAAATCCGAAAAAGGTGTTGATTTATCATCCGATAAATTGGCTTTGCAAAGATTAAAAGAAGCAGCCGAAAAAGCAAAAATCGAATTGTCATCAAAAACAAGCACAGATATCAATTTGCCATATTTAACAGCAAATGCATCAGGGCCTGTTCATTTCAATATAACTTTAAGCCGTGCAAAACTGGAATCTTTGGTTGCTGATTTGATTGACAGAACAATTGAACCATGTAAAAAAGCTTTGAAAGATGCTGGTTTGGATAAAAACGCTATTAACGAAGTTATCTTGGTTGGTGGACAAACACGTATGCCAAAAGTATTTGATACAGTAAAAGAATTCTTTGGCCGTGAACCACACAAAGGCGTTAACCCAGACGAAGTAGTCGCATTGGGTGCAGCAATCCAAGGTGGCGTGTTAAAAGGCGAAGTCAAAGACGTTTTATTGTTGGATGTGACACCTTTGTCTTTGGGTATTGAAACATTGGGTGGTGTATTCACCAGACTGATTGACAGAAACACAACAATCCCAACAAAAAAATCACAAGTATTCAGCACAGCCGAAGATAATCAAAGTGCCGTAACCATCCGTGTGTTCCAAGGCGAACGTGATATGGCCGCAGATAATAAATTATTGGGTCAATTTAATTTGGAAGGTATCGCACCTGCCCCACGTGGAATGCCTCAAATCGAAGTTTCTTTTGATATTGATGCAAACGGTATTGTTCACGTTTCTGCAACGGACAAAGGTACAGGCAAGGCACAAAACATTTCTATTAAATCAGATGGCGGATTGTCCGAAGAAGATATCCAAAAAATGGTTGACGAAGCTGCTGCAAATGCCGAAGCAGATAAAAAGAAAAAAGAAATGGCAGAGGCAAAAAATAATGCCGAATCCGCTATCTTTGGAATTGAAAAATCTTTAAAAGAACATGGCGACAAAATCAGCGAAGATGAA
>CAYIZJ010000020.1:0-16149 GCA_964368045.1 uncultured Muribaculaceae bacterium | reverse complement strand
CATCTGGAAAGCTTTTTTGGAACGATTGGGACTGCGACCGAAAACTTTTGGGTTCCGATGGTTAATGCATTATGGATAATTATGGCGATTGGATTTGGGGCTTTTTTATTCATCAGTGCGGGACAACATATATATGATGCCGCAAAAAAAACAGCGGAATTAAACGACAAAGAAAAGAAAATAGAATTTAAACCTTGGTTCGACAAAGTTTGGAAACAGGGATTGCGAATTATGATAGCCGGTGTTTTATTGGGTGCGGTCAGTGCGGGCGGTGCTTCTTCGTTAAAAATGGTTACCAATTTAACTGTCACCCCTGTTTTATTTGTTGGCTCGCAATTATCTATGGCGGCAACGGGTGTTTCGGACGCGGCACAATGTGGCACAGCGGATCTAGACGAAGACGATGTTTTAACACCAGTATTGCGTCCTTTTATGTGTGCGATGGGAAATTTAAACACTGTAATTTTGGCCGGTGCTGCGGGCGGATTTACTTTGATGAATTATTCTTATATGGATATGGGGGGCGGTGTTATAACCTGGATTGCGGGTTTGGGTATGATTATATTATTTTTAATAATCGGATTTAATTTAATATTTCAGGTTTTAAGTGTTGTTTTCAGGTTAATATTCATAATTATATTTTTACCATTTATTATAGCGGCAGGGGCTTTTGAAAACACATGGAAACTGGCAAGCGGCGTTGTTCCAAATGCAATTGGTATGTTGGTTCGGTTGTTATATTATATGGCACAGTTTTATTTGCAGCCGATGAATTTTTACCACCACCCGTTGACGGTTATACGGCGATTTTACCGCCTTTGCTGGGAACAGGCATAGACGAAGTTAACGACGAACAGGCACTATCCGTTATCGCAGTGTTTTCACATTGCGAAAAAGTTTCCTTAACAGACGGGGTTGTTGATAAAGACAAATTTAAAAATTGTTTCACAGCTCAATCCGCCAAAGTCGAAAGACAATATCCAAATGCGTTTGATTTTATGAATAACGCTTTTGAATTTATGCTTTTGTTTATTGGATTGTATTTATTGTATGCGTATGTAATATCACCACGAATTGACACATTATTACCGGCCACAAAAGACGACAAAGAATTTGATTTTGGCGGATGGGTTAAAAACTTTGGTACGCAAATATGGAAAATACCAACGATAATCGCAGAAAAATTAAAAAAATAGGTAACAGATTTTGAAACAAAAAATACATAAATTTTTATCGAAAATAATTATTGCAATGTTTTGTGGGTTTTTAATTATTCCAAATTCAATTGCTGCGACAAATATAAACGCAGACAGTGGTGATTACGGTTCATTTGCAACCGATAACAATCGTGATTTATTATTAACCGATATTCGAGATGATATAACGCCGATACAAACCAGTTTTGATAATCAAATAAAAATGAAAGACTATGTGCCGGTCGAAGCCCGTATTGGCAAAGCCTTTATAAATGCGATGACTTATTTAAGCGGTATTTTGGAAAATACTTTGATACGGTTTGTTGGTATATTTTTAATTGTGATGTTTGCGTTTTGGATAATATTGGAATCATATCAAATGATGAAGGAAACACACAAACCGTTTGAATTATTCAAAAGCATTATGACCAAAGCAATTCTTATCACAATATGGATAATGATTTTGGAACAAGGCCCCGCACAACTATTTATGTTAATAGCCGCCCCTATATTGGCGGTTGGCACATTTATTTCGGACTTTATATTATCATCCGTCGGGGCGGGGGCTGGATTTGTTATGTCGGACACATGTTCTGCGATACACAAATATGTAAACGCATCAGATGTTAACACATCGCTTATCGCATCAAATCAGATTGCGGATTTATTATGTTTGCCAACACGAATGTCTGGATTTTTCTATATGGGAATTTCAGCGGGATGGAATTGGACATTGTATGGAATTGGCACCAGCGCATTTACTTGTTTAATGGGTGTTGGTTTAATTATTTTATGCTTATACAATATATGGAAGTTTGCAATTGCTGCCTTTGGTGTTATAGCCGACTTATTTTTGGTATTATTTATGTTGCCTTTTACAGCAATCGCCCAAGTATTCGGTGGCAAGGATAAAGGTGACAATCCATTTAACGTTGTATCAACCGCTGTAAACGAAGGTGGGGTTGGCAAAACATCGTACGCAGGGATTGCGGGACAAATATTTAACGGATTTTTTGATTTATTTAAACCCCAATCTTTGCCTGTGCAATTTAAAAGATTTACATCCGCCGTTTTATATTTCGTATCACTATCATTTATAATTGCGATATGTTCGGTATTATTATCATCTGTGATGACGCCGGACATTGTGAATAATAAACCAACATTGGAAACGCTGGATGCGATGCCTGTGATTATCACGTTGGTGTTTATTGCGTATATTATAAATAAATTACCAAGCTTTATTGAAAAATTCGGCGGTTCAATTGATACATCATTTGGCGACAAAGTTAAAAAAGACGGAATTGGTTTATGGAAAGCCGGAAAAAATACATATAAAAAATACTTTGGTAAACAGGCTAAGTAATTTCAACAAAGTTTTTCGCAACGTTTTTTATTCCAACATTATTAAAAGCAATTGTTAAAATCGCACCATTTTCGGCGATAACGACACCTTTGCCCAGTTCTTCGTGAACGACCTGTTTTCCTACAAATGTATTTATATCTATTTTAATTTTTTTCTTTGGCGGTTCGTTGTATGCCGCAACAGGCTCTTCGTATTTTGGACGAGAATAAGAAGACGCATCAGACATCGATTTAAACTGTTTATCTATTTCCGAAATAAAAATACTTGGCGGATGTGATACAGGTTTACCAAACATCGTTCTGGTGGCTGTATTTGTGATTATACACAGCTTTTTTGCACGGGTTATGGACACATATGCCAATCTTCTTTCTTCTTCTAATTCTCCGGCTTCTAATGCTTTTT
Source organism: uncultured Muribaculaceae bacterium (assembly GCA_964368045.1). Lineage (GTDB taxonomy): Bacteria > Pseudomonadota > Alphaproteobacteria > Rs-D84 > Rs-D84 > CAUTNA01. The sequence continues at coordinate 13,185 of CAYIZJ010000020.1, read as the reverse complement.
GATTTGGGAAAATCGTTTCTTCCCAGGCGGGCAAAAATACGGTATTAAATTCCAATCCTTTGGCCGAATGCATAGTCATCAAATTAACTTTGTCTTCGCCTGATATATTTTCGCTTTCGGCTTCGTGCAGTGATATTTGAAAAATAAATTCTTCCAGCGATTCTGATTTTTTTACCGTTTCAACAAAGTTATTTAATATTTCAACTTTGTTTACTTCGTTTGTTTTTTGTTTTGATTTTAAAAATTTCAAATATCCAGAATCTTTTAATAATTTATTAACAACATCAAATGGTTCCATTGATTTATAATCAAAATCATACAGCGATAAAAATTCGTCCGCGGCCGATCTTTGTTTTGCGGACAATTTGAATGTTTTCAAAGATTCAAATAAACAAGTGTTTGCCTCACCCAGCTTTCGTAAAACCACATCCCCAAATCCACGTCTTGGATTTGATATTGCACGACGAAGTGCTATATTATCATCCTTGTTAAATAATAATTTGATATATGCAATTGTATCTTTGATTTCGGAACGTTCATATATTTTTGGCCCGCCCGACACCCTGTATGGGATACCTTGGCGAACAAATTCATTTTCATAAACGCTGAACAATGTTGCGGTGCGAACCAATACGGCAAAGTCCGAATATTTTGATTCAGATTGTCCACGTATAATGCTTTTCGCAATCAATGCGGATTCCATCCAATCGGTCGGCAAAGTAAATACGCAAACAGGTTCTCCGATATTATTGTCGTCTGCGGGTTTTAAATCTTTGCCCATACGTTCCAAATTTTTACCAATTACAGAATTTGCCGCCCCCAGAATATTGGCCGTACTGCGGTAATTTATCGTTAATCTAACAACTGTTGAATTTGGATACCTTTTATCAAATCCCAATATATTTTCAATTTGTGCCCCACGCCAAGAATAAATAGACTGGTCATCATCGCCAACACAACAAAGATTATTGTAAAATGCCGATATTTTATTTATAAATTCTGATTGTATAAAACTGGTATCCTGATATTCATCGACCATAACATATTTAAATTGTTTTTGATATTTTTCCAAAACTTCGGTTGATTTTTCAAACAGTTCCAAAACTTTTATTATAATATCATCAAAGTCCAAAGCCCCCATCGACGCCAGATACGTATTATATTCATCGAATATTTTTTTATCCATACCATTTGGCTGTTTATATTCGCCGCCCATTTTAAATAGCGATACTTTTTCAACCCAAGCATCCGCACTGTAATCTTTTGTATTTAAACCCATTTTTTCAAAAACATATTTCAAAGCACTTTTTTGGGATGTTTCATCGAATATAGAAAAAGTCTTGGGCAAACCAACCAAATCAAAATATCGTCGTAAAATCCGCAAACACAACGAATGAAAAGTCCCGCACCATATCGAATTGGAATCAAAACCTTTTACCGTTTTATCGATTCGGCTTTTCATTTCGGCGGCGGCCTTGTTCGTAAAAGTCAAAGCCATAATTTGCCATGGTTCGGCCAAGCCCTGTTCCAAAATATAAGCGACCCGTGCAGTTAAAACACTTGTTTTTCCAGTTCCCGCCCCAGAAAGCACCAAAACGGGACCTTCGGTTGTGGTAACTGCTTTTTTTTGTTCTTCGTTAAGATTTTGTAGAATTAAATTCATGATGCTGTTATGATACACTATATTTAAGGATTTAGGAAATGAAAAGAGTAATTTGTTTTGACATCGAAACCACAGGGTTTGAATATACCAGAGGCGACAGAGTAATCGAAATTGGTGCTGTTGAAATTATTGACGGCAAAATAACCGAAAATTCTTTTCATTCATATATAAATCCCGATGGCAAAGTAATACCGCCAGATTCTTATAAAGTTCACAAATTATCAAATGCTTTTTTAGAAGACAAACCATTATTCAAAGACGTTGCAAAACAATTCTTGGACTTTATCGGCGACAGCGAAGTCGTAGCACACAACGGAAACGATTTTGACTTTCCGTTTATAAATTACGAATTAAACGTTTTGAATTTGCCACAAATACCACGTTCCCAACAACAAGATTCATTAACCATCGCACGCAATCGAATACATGGGCCAAAATCTTATACATTGGATAATTTAGCAAAGTTTTTTAATATATCGCTTGCCACACGTGCGGACGCACACGGGGCTTTGATTGACTCGAAATTGCTGGCACAGGTTTATCTGGAATTGATGGAACAAACACCGGCAAAACCGATTGAAGAAATCATAGCTGAATTTAAACAGATGTTGGACAATCATCCAAAAATCGGTGCAGATTTTCCAATGCGAAAATTTCCTGCAAATGACACCGAATTAAATATTCATAATGAATTTGTTTCAAAAATTGTAAACGATTAAGTGATACCTAAATTACCGTCGTTACCATTTGGATTAAATGGATCATCTGGATTTGCCAATTCACCTTCACTGCTGTCATTTCCATTACCATCATTATTATCATCGCCATCATCATCTGGATTGGCTAAATCGCCTTCGTTTTCTTCTTCGGTATTTCCTTCTGAATCTTCGCAAATACCAGTTATTTGATTTGGTGAATAACCATCCGCACAAAGCACACAACTATTATTCCAACGTTGATAACCAAACCCACATTTACAATGTTGGTTAACATATTTATCTGCTTCTTCATCTTCTAAATCGCTATTGGTCCACGAAACAGGCGTATAAACAGAACCGTTCGGACAAAGCAATGATTGATAGAATATTTCAGATATACTGTTAATACAGATTTCTTGGTTTGCGGATAATGTAAAGCCTTCTTCGGTATTTATTTCAGTTGGGCAAGATTCTGTATCAGCCCAGAAAATGGCGTACGAACAAGTCAAAGCAACATTACGACACGCACCACGCATAACATTATATATGCTGCCGATGGAAGCGTTCGAAGTCCACGAATTAACTTGTGACACTTGTTGATTATAACAACTTGCTACATCCAGTAAACATGTGGATGCATAATCAGATATAATTTGTTGTTGATCGGCTTTGATATTTACCATCGCACGTTGGATATAATTTAACACAACTTCGTTATATGGTTTATAATCATCATCATCTGTGTATGTTGCTTGTTTACATTTATCCAAAACGCCACGACACAAACCGCCGTCTTTGACAGTTTGCCCTGTTCCGATTTTCTTTAACAAATAACCCACAATACAATCACCATTATCACCACATTCAATTGTTCCAGCATGATTTTCCAAAAATGATTCTGTGATAGAAGCGTTATTATAATCGGACATAAATTCTGTGATTTTTGAAATATTTTCACCCAATACTACATCGCCATTTTCGTCGATATATTTTTTGGTTGGATCCAAACATTTTTCATAATCATCACCACAAACCATATCATCTGTCATACACGTTTCCAAAGCACCAATACAACCCTTGGTATCATATATATTTTCGTTTTGCAATACGGCTAATCTGGCCTGTTGCAACATTTGTGTTGCAGCACGAACATTTGATTTTAATGTATCGTTCATTTTTATCAATCCGTCTTCGTATGCCAAACAATCCCTATCGATTGCTAAATCATAATTACCGACGATTTGTTTTTCATCCGCCCCAGCATTGGTACATTGCGTTAAAATCGAAGCACAACTTTTTTTCGCAGCGTCCCGCAAAGCAGATCCACGAAGATTTGAAAAATTATTTGATGAATTATTCAAAAAGTCCAAGTTGAATAGATCAGTTGTATCGGACGAAAAACTTAAATCAAAATCCAGCCCAAAAGAATTATTGCTGGTATTAAAAGAAACATTCGGATTTTCTATTAACTTTTCAATATCGTCCAATAAATTTCTGGATTCGGTACTATCTTGTGTTGTCGCAAGAACTTTTTCAGCTTCGGTGTCTGTCATAATTGCACGGATTTCATCACCGGTCAAACCAACATATCTGATTCTTTGTGCGACTTCATTTAATTCTTCGTTTGCGGCTTTGACTGCATCTTCTACTTGTGAATAGTTTTCTAAATTTGCCGAACAGCTGCATCTTTTTTGATTGGCATCAACAACAGAACAAAATTGATCCATACATTCATTGTATTGCGTTTGACACGATTTGTTTAAATCGGACACTGCCGATATATTTTCAACCGCCGCCATATCAACAGCCGAACGTGCTGTAACATTTCTGTTTTGTCCGTAATCTACATTTGAACCCGTTTGAACACCCGTTACACCAATTGTTCCACGTCCACCAAATTCCGCCATGGACGCACGCAATGTGACGCCGGCTCTTTTTGCGGCGGCCGAATTATTTATACTGGTGTCTGTAACCTTTTGATTTGCACCCGAACGTGCGGTTACATAATCTGTTGAATTTGTTATTGCCGAACGTGACACAGTTGCCCGACTGTCGGATACGGCACGGCTAACAACACTATTGTTAACATCAACACTTCTGGAAATTGAATTGGCCTGGATTTTATTTGATGAATTATTCGATACAGAACGTATCGCATTCGAATTAGTATCAACCGTTCGTGAAACATCTGAATTTGTCGTTGGCAAAGTTCTGGATGTATTAACAGCAGCCCCGACGACATTGTCCCCCAGGCAAAATCCAAACAACAAAAAAGCCGACAAAAAATGTCTTGTTCTCAAACCTTTTTCCCTTATTCGATATTTATCTGATATTTATTATATCACAAAAGAATCCCAAAACTAAGAACAAAAAAAAATTGTTCCAAAATATTTGGAACAATTTTATATATTCGAACAAAATAATTATTTTGCATCAACAGGTGGAATAACAGATACAGTTTTTCTGTTGTTTCTTCCTTTTTTGAATGTGACAACACCTTCTTTTTTTGCAAACAAAGTGTGATCTTTACCCATACCGACATTCAAACCAGGATGAACAGCTGTTCCACGTTGGCGAATAATGATGTTACCAGGTATTACACGGCTTCCGCCTGATTTTTTAACACCCAGTCTTCTTCCTGCGGAGTCACGACCGTTGGACGAGGCGGCTCCTGCTTTCTTATGTGCCATTTTTTACTCCTTATATAAGGTTAAAATCAAATCCTGATTTTATTTACCCTTTGATATCTGTAATTTTCAAGACAGTTATATGTTGACGATGTCCTTTTGTTCGACGATAGTTGTGACGTCTTTTTTTCTTGAACACCAATATTTTATCATTTCTTTTATGTTCCAATACTTCGGCAGTAATTTTGGCCCCATCAATAACAGGATTACCAACATTTGCACCAATCATTAAAACATGGTCAAATTCAATTTTACCGTCGGCTTTTAGTTTTTCAACTTTGATAATATCGCCAACTTTTACACGATATTGTTTACCGCCAGTAGAAAAGATTGCAAATTCGCTCATCTTAAATTCCTTATGACTTTAATTGTTTAATTTCTTTTCAAAAAAACATCATTTTGTTGAAAAGTTTATGCAATAATATCATTTTTTTTACAAAAGTCAAGCAAAATGCACAAATCTTTCCACAAAAGATGTATTTTACGGTATAAAAACCGTAAATTTAAATTATTTATACTTTTTCGCAATATGTTCCGCATATTTAAATGCAGCCGCTTCTTGCTGCGATTTTTCGATGTATTTTTGTAACGCAACATTCGTAATCAAATCAGCCAATTCAGAATAACCATTTTCATTTGCATAATCCATTGCGGTTTTATTTTGAAAATCTTTGACGAATGCGTTGGCACCCAATTTTAATAACAGCGAAACTAAATCACGCCGACCACGTGCAGCCACAATCATCAAAGCGGTTTCACCGCCAATCGGATATTGCATATCAACATCAATTTTGTATAATTCCACATTTCCCCTGATTTGCAATTCATCACCTTCGGCGATTAAGTCAAACCAGTCTTGAATATTATTTACTCTTGGCATATTTTAACCTCTGAAAATTTTGTCTTTTTTATTCAACATTTTTATTTTTTTCTGATTCTTTTTTATAAAATCATGTTCTGCGGTTTCTAACATTTCTTTGATTTCCACACTTGCGTTGATTTTCGCATATTCAGATGGCAAAAAACCATAAGAATCCCGAATAAACGGCCCCGCATCTTTTTCAATAAAAAGCCTTACTAAATCTGCACGATTTTCATTCACATAGTATGTAAGCGGTGTAAATTTTCCCATACAGGCTTTATTTACATATATTTTACCTGTATCAATTGCGTTTTTTAATTCTTCGTAATTTGCCCGTAAAAAAATAGCATCTGTTGAACTGTACATTTTGCACCTTTTAATTATAATTTAAGTATTCCACAAAACAGTACATTGTCAAGCAATATAAAAAGAAAACATCACGCTTCGCCCATGACGACGGATGACGGAACGTCTTTGCCATAGCCGACGTATTTACGGGCAGTGAAACGACACGGCAAACCATTCACACACAAAAACAATCCGATTGCTGCAGCACCGTTGGTGCTTCGCAATGACGATTTGGGCAGGATTTCAACCATTGGTTAAGTCCCCGCAATGATAAAAAAAAGCCCGAATTATTCGGGCTTATGATTAAATTTATGGTGTTGATTCCCAATTTCTGACACTGTCGACATCGTCACCCAATGCTTCAAGCAAACAGTACTCACGAATATCTTTCGAATTTGTACTGTCTGGTGACGGGCTAGTTGACGCACCATTAACACCATTTAGTATTTCGGTTAACGCAACCACATTTCGGCAAGTATTTGTTTCAGGATCCTGTGAAACATCACAAGTTGGCGAATCTGGTTTATCAATCACCGCATAGAATGTACTGTAACTTGGGTTACAAATCATTGTTTCATAGCAACTTGGTACATTTGAAACCTGAGCACAATATGTTTTGATTCTGGACGTTGACCATGTTGGGTTTGCGGTATCCTGTGTTATGTAACAGTCGTAAATTTCACTGATACATTCATTGAACGCTTCACCCGCATTTAATGCAGCAGTTTTTGTTTCTTCGGCTTCATCCATTGCGAATTCCAATCTCATTTCTTGCAAAGCTTGTTGAGCTGCGACTTTTTGATATCCGATATTTGTTGCGGTTGTTTTCAATTGATCGCCATATGCGTCACAATCAGCATTTGCATCCAGCGCATATTTTTGAAGTATACTGCGTCTGGCATCCGCAATTGGTCCACGCAAATTAACATACGGATCAGATGTTGAATATCCATAACATGACGCAGTTGTCGAAGTTATTGAACCCGAATTTCCTGTAACAAATTCCAATTCATATGTACCTGTGTTATTAACATCAATCATAGTGTTATAATTATAAGGGCAAGTTGTTTGACCATTTGTACATTGTTTATCGCCGCTTGGGGTTCCGCATGCTTCATAAATTCCGTTAAAGCAAGAATCCAACACACGATTACATACATTGTTATGTGCATATTCAAACAATTCATAACCCCATGTTTCAGCCAAGGAGTCGACCAATTCATCACTGCTTACATTTCCGAATACATCGGTCAAACCACCCAATACTGAATCCATATCTTCAAACGCCAAGAATAAGTTTGAATCATCGTTTTTGGTAATGGTCAAAGTTTCTTCTTTGGCATCGGCCCAAGATTGCAATGAAGCCAAGATATCACTTCCCGCTGCATCTAAATTATCTATATCAAATCCGAAATTATTTCCTCCTTCCACATTATCTTTACAATATGTCGGAGCTTGGGTTTCGGAACAACTGTTGTCGAAAATAGCGTGCTCTTCGCACCATTGGTCTTCGCCATCTCTCCATCCTGTTCCATTCTTTGACGCATCCTGCCATGACACACAGTTCATAACTTTTTCAGCATCAGTTAATTGGAAAGCAGCTGACACATCTTTACCTTTTGTTGAAACCAGCAAAGCCAATTCGCCGGAAACTTTTATCAATTCTTCGTTTGATCTTTCCAAATCAGCTTCGGCCGAAGCAAAAGCCTTTACACGACCGGCACATGCACATCTTCTTTGGGCGGCATTACGTGCGGTACAGATTTCATCCATACAAGCATAATAGCTGTCCATACAATTTGCATAAGCATCCGCAGATATCAAACCAGTTGTTGGATCAACAATGTTCGAAGTCGTATTTGTATATGTTGTACCTGTGGTCGGTGCATATGTGTAAATGGTAGATGCAGAACCGGAACGGATTGCACTGCCTTGTAATGAAATTCTGGACTGAACATTTGCATCTGCTGGCACGGCGGCGACACGGGATGCAACGCTGCGGCTGGTGTTTACGGTCGGTGTGGTTACAGCGGCACGTGAAACAACGTTTTTATTGGATGTTGTTCTTGGGCTGGTGGAACGACTGGCGACCGAATTAACGGTACGATTTGCCGAAGTGGCAGTTGTTGTATTTGGTGCAATTGCCGAACGGCTGGCAACACTGCGAGAAGTCGTTGCAACACCACGGGAATTATTCACAGCCCCACGTGCGGTTATCGCAGATGTTGTTGCTCTTGGGCTTGCGGTTGTTCTAGGGCTTGGGTTATATGTCATAACCTGAACCGCTTGCGGCATAACTTCTGCTAAAACCATTCTTACCGACAGAACTGTTGAAAAAACAAAGAACACAGATGCCGCCAAGAAAACGGTTCCTGTTGCATTTATTAAAAATTTACCATAGTTTCGACTTTTCATAAAATCTCTCCAAACCTAGTCGCAGATGCTAAAATCTGCGGGTTACAATATACACCTTGATTGATATATACCTTCGCTTTGCTTTAATTATATCATTTTTCCATCTTTATGTAAACAAGAAAACACAGGTTTTTCAAATAAAAAAACAGGATGAAATATCCTGTTTTTTTATTGTTGATTATTTATTTTATTATTGAACTGTATTTGGGTTCATTAAATTGTTCAATTTTAAATAAAGATCTGTTTCAGCCAAATCTTCATTTTCATTAACATAATCTAAAATACCTCTTTGATATGCGTCTTTTGCATTAACGTTTGCACCTTTTTCAATCAAAGCATTAAGCATTCCAACATTACCGACTTCAATTGCTTTCATCAAAGCTGTTTTGCCTTCTAAATCAGTTGCATTAACGCCAGCGTTGTTATTCATCAAAATATCAAACAATTCATGATTTTGATTTAACACAGCAATCATCAAAGCAGTTGAGCCTGTATTTGTTTTTGCATTGACATCCGCATTTGCTTTTATCAAAGATTCTAAAATAGCAGGATTTTTATTATTTTTCACAGCTTCCAACAAAGCGGTTGTACCATTTCTTTCTTTTGCGTTAACATTTGCACCTGCATTTATCAATTCATCGATAACGGCTGGATTTTTTGAATAGCTTACAGCTTGGATAAGTGCGGTTGAACCATTGTTGTAAATCGCATTAACATTTGCACCGGCTTTTATCAAAGTCTTCAAATTTTCGACATTATCGGTTCTGGCAACTTTTAACAAAGCAGTCGAGCCTGTGTTATCTGTTGCGTGAATATTTGCACCAGCTTTTATCAAAGTTTCAATTACGGATGGATCTTTTGTATAAACAGCGGCTTCCATTAAAACAGTTTTTCCGTTATTATATCTGGCGTTAACATCGGAACCTGCATCAATCAAAGTTTGAACTGATGATGGATTGTTTAACCAGCTGGCCAAAATCAAAGCGGTTGCACCTGAATTGCTTACAGCTTTAACGTCTGCACCGGCCTTTAACAATAAATCCAACATTTCAGAATTTTTATTCGAAATCGCAGCGTTCATCAAAGCAGTTCTGCCCATAGAATCTTTGGCTTCGATATTTGCACCAGAATTGATAAGATCGGTTGCAATCTGAGTATTTTTACCACGAGAAGTTGCCCACATCAAAGGAGTCCAACCTTCGGAATCAACCGCATTAACATCAGCATTTGCAGCAATCAACGCTTCGACCAATTCTGGATCTTCGTCGAACACAACCCATTTTAAAATGGTATCGCCGTCTTTGTCTACTTTGTTAACTTGTTCTTCGACAATCATATCATGAACATATGCGTCGGATATATTTTTCGAATGATCCGTTGCGTTACATCCAGCCAACAACAAAACTGTTGTTAAAAAAGGTGTTACTTTATTAAGCATTTTTTCTCCTTAAAATTTATTATGTCTATATTATACCTTAAATAAAGGTTAAAATCAAGCTCGTTGAAATCTTTTAACATTTTATTTTCCGTGATAATTATCTGAATTATCCTGAATCTGATTTTTAAACTGGGCTTTATTTTCGGGTTCGGGCGAATACAGTTCATAAAAATCGTTCCCATCATTAAATCCGTAATACAGCTTTGATTTTTTTATCACATCAACCGTTTCAACAAAAGCATTTGGTCGTTCCGATTTAATTTTTGCTTCGAAATCTTTTTTTTGCGACAAAGATATGCCAGATGTTGAAATTCGTGGATATAATATATTTTCTATTTTATGCGGATTTGCAACATCAAAAATATACTCTTTGAATTTGTCTTTGATTTTTACATAGCTGTGCAATTCGTGGTCATTACCGTTTGAAAATCCCCCACCGATATATTCGCTTTTTATCCCAACCGTTTGTAAATATCCAACCGCCAACAAAGAATATTCCGCACAGGCACAAATCCCATTTGCAAAAGCATCGGATAATTTTTTTGGAATATCTGGATTATAAAAATCTGCACGATTTTTTAAATTTTCCGACGAATTCGGATATTTTTTCCGTATCATGGAATTCAAAGCAAACAAGTGCAAAAAAAGATTAACATTCATATCAATCTCTGTGCTTTTAAACCATGTACCAAAGGCCTGGGTTGATTGTAATTGTTTTACTTTGTCGGCGACTTCTTTGAAAAAATCATCAAAGCTGTCAATATCGACCAAAACTTTTAAATCAAAATTCCATGGGAATGTCCCACCTATTGGAACAATATCATTATTTTTTATATCGTGAACGATACAATTATTTTCCCCAATTTGAACAAAATTCATAACAAACCTTTATTTTATATATAAATATATTATATCACACAAATGTTTTTTTATAACATATAACCGATTAACCCCGCAATCACAGTAAAAAATTAGCGGACGATTTTTTAATCGCAAACAACATATTAAAAAAATACCCCACAAAGGGGCATTTTATTTAATTTTTATTTTTCTTTTGATGTGGCAGTATTCAAAGACACAAAACTTTTGTCTTTATTATTCACATATTCTTTTGATTCCAAAGTCTTAATACCACGTTCATATTTTGACCTTTCCAAAAATTCTCTGTATTTTCCTTCATTCAGATATTCCAAAATAAAATAGTTTTTTGTCTGTGTGGCTCGTTCCCGTATCAATCCCAGTAATCCCGCACCAAATTCACTGCCCGAATTATGAATTTTTTTCGTTAAAAAATAAATATCATTGTCGATATTTTCGTTTTTATCTTTGGTCAGGGCGATATCAAGTTCATGTATAAAGCTATCCAAAGCAGAAACATCATTCCCAATCATAGCCATTGCTATCAATCTTTCTATATTATCTTTATTCATTTATATTTTCCTATATTATATATAAATATTTTGTCATAGCAAAAGTACAATTTCAATAAAAAATTCCCCTATATTGTGTAATCCAGAATTGTTTTATATATTAACTTTTAAATCTTTTATGATATTTTCCAAAACTTCCAATCTATTAAACGAAGTGTTATAAAAAGACAGTTTTAACTCTTCGCATTCTTTTTGAAAAAAATTCGAATGGTTTATATGTCGTTGCAATAAATCCAAAAGCTTTTCATCCGGCATTTTATATGTATATTCGTTTATTTTTTCATATTTCCTGATATTTTCAAGCGCCACATCAGCTTTTAAATCGGGATACCCCAAAACAATTATATGATATTTATCGCTGTTAAAAACTTGTTTTGCGTCCCTTGGTTGAATATGCCAACCTTCTATAACCAGATTAACATCCGGCATATCATCAACAAAGCTATCAACATAAGCTTTTACAAAAGGTGTTAGCAACTTAGACACTTCGCCATTATGATGGTGTGAAATACCGTTTTCCGGGAACACATTTTGAAAGCCGCAAACAAAAGGGTCAATAGATAGGATATTAAATCCAATTTCTTTTCGCACCATTTTTGCCAACGTTGTTTTACCGCTGCGTGCAGTTCCCAATATAATCAAATTCTTTTTCACGTGTTTCCTGTTTAATGACATAGGAATTATATCATTAAAACATAATTTATATAACAAAAAAACGCCCCATATGGGGCGATTTTATTTATATTTTGACAACAATTTATTTTTCAATTTTTGAATATAAGTTATTTTCTTATTTGATTCTGCAATTTCGAAATTCAATTTGTTAATCTTTTCAACCGCAGATTGCAGGTCTTCTTCTATTCGTCTTTTCTGTGATTCTGCATTTTTTAATTCTGTTTTCAAATACAGATCGCGGACTTGTTTTGGGAAAACTTTTTGAATGTCCAGACATTTCAAACCTGCGACCGTATGCGGTATGGTTTTAAAAGTTCTTTCAAAATTAATTGTATCCGATGGCAATATAATCTTGTCCAATTTTGAATGATTCGCACTCCCAAAATAAATCAATTCTGAATACTTTGAAAGATCCACCGTTCCAACCAAATCCATTTTTAATTCTATTCGCAGGCCGCCACCATAATTTTGATTTTTTAATCTGCTTGTATCGCAATTGGACAACGAAACTTCATAAAAGCCGTGGACTGATATATTTTTTCCAAAACGGCAATCTGCAACAGACAGTATATTTCTCCCTTTGATGGATTCACAAACCCTTAAATCCGTGTCATAAATTTTAGCATTAACAATTTTATCGTTAAATTCCAAATTCTGGATATTAATTACTGAACCTTTGATAGTTAAATGTTTTATTTTGCCAATTTCTTTCAAAAAAGATAAATCATCTATTTTTTCATCTCGAATTTCAAGACCTTCTGAATTACCAAATCTATAATTCCCTATAAATTCATTAATTGTAATTTTAATGGCGTCATCAAAGGTATTCTTTTGAAAATATAACGGCACAATAAATCCTTTTTTTATTAATATATGAATAATAGCACACAAGGCAAAAAACACAACAAAAAAAGCCATCACATTCGTCATTGCTAGGGCACATAGTGCCCGTGGCAATCTCAATCGTTT
>CAYIZJ010000019.1:7676-16545 GCA_964368045.1 uncultured Muribaculaceae bacterium | reverse complement strand
ACTTTTGTTATAGTCTTTTTCGGCTTTTTGCATGGCGTGTTGTTCCAAAATTGTAATGTCGATATCATCGTTATTTTTATTTGCATATAATACCAGTGCATGGTTTTCTTTGTCACCTGTCATCAAAGTCAATGGTACGACCAATTTTTTTTGTTCTATATCATCTATGAAGCCGCAAAATAAAATATTGGTTAATAAAAAAGTTTGATCAACAGACACAGGAACTTCGCCTGATATAACTTTGTCTTTATCCATAGATGTTTGAACCAAATATTGCCGCATTGCTGATAAGTCCGGCGATTTAAAACATTTTTCTGTATCTAAATATACAGCTTTGTTAAAATCTGCAATATTTTTGACAATAAAATTGGTTGCCTGAAAATTATACCCATTTTTTAAAAAATCGTTGTTAAAATTTGGTTTGCTTTCCAGATTTTGTAAATCTGTTTCGGATAAATTAAATAAAGTTTCTGTCATATTATCTTCTTTTGTTTTTGTTGTGTATGTATTGATTATATCATAAATAAAAAAAAACCGCCAATAATGACGGTTTGAAACTGGTTGCGGAGATTGGATTTGAACCAATGACCTTCAGGTTATGAGCCTGACGAGCTGCCGGACTGCTCTACTCCGCAAAGGGTATTATATAGACTTTTTATCAATTGTCAATCTTTATTTGATTTTTCTTTTATTCGTTGAAACATTTTTATTTTATTGCTATTATTTATATCAAATAAATCTTAATATATTTAAAAGTAACAAGGTATATATAATGATTACGTTCAGAAAAGCATGGAAAAAATTTTGGAACCCGATATTAAAACATTCAATTGTCCAATGGATTATTGTTTCAATGATGGCAATTGTTATTTGGGTTGTGTATTATACGAGCAAAAAAACAGTTGTTGGTAAATCGGTATTACGGGAATACAAAAACAAATCCGCCATATTTGTATTTTGGCACGGCAGAACTATGATGTTATCCGTATTTGTTCGAAAATATGGGTTCAAAGGGTATGCGGTCGCCAGCCGACACAAAGACGGCAGAATGATGGCAAAATTACAACGCTTGTTCGGATTAAAATCAATTTTAGGCAGCACAACTTCGGGTAGCTTGCAAGTTTTAATGAAAGGGGTGCGTGTTTTACGTAATGAAAAATGTGTGGTTTGTATATCCCCAGATGGTCCGTCCGGTCCGTCATTACGTATGAAGGATGGTGCTTTGTATTTTGCGAAAATGACGGGTGTGCCAATTATTCCGGTTTGTTTTTGTTCGACCAGACCGTGGTTTCAAAACAGATGGGACAGATATTTGATATCAAAACCTTTTTCAAAAATAAAATACGTTTTTGGTAAACCTATCTTTGTTGATTCAAAAGCGTCCGACAAAGAATTTGAAAAAATCAGAAAAAATATCGAAGATGTTTTGATAAAACAAAACAGAGACTTGGATAAAGAATTTACAAAATTTGAAATCGAACAAGATTTGATGTCTGGGCCTTTTAAAGATGCGAAACGCAGAAAGAAAAGACTTAAAAAAGCTATTAAGAAAAAGTAAAAGAATGAAAACTCCGAAATGGTTTTTAAAAAGAAATTTAATTGCATATTTATTATTGCCATTGTCTTTGATTTATTTAATTGCATCGAATATTGTTTTTATAATTCGCCGATTTAATCGAAAAACATCAAATCGGCCGGTAATATGTATCGGTAATATTTTATCCGGTGGGGTGGGAAAAACACCAATTGTTATGCAGATTGCAAAAAAACATAATGCACCTGTTGTAACCCGTGGTTATAAAAAAAATTCAAACAACGAAATCGGTGACGAAGCAAAAATGATGAATATGTCCGGAATTGACGTATATGCCGGTAATCGCAAAGCTAGTATTGATTCATTAAATCTTAAAAAATCAAAAAAACCAATTATCATGGATGACGGGTTTCAAAATTCAGGCATCAAAAAAGATTTATCAATAATTGTGTTTGATGGAAAAATCGGTGTCGGAAATGGATTTGTTTTACCGGCCGGTCCATTACGAGAAACTACGTTCGCAATAAATCGTGCAGATGCAGTAATCATAATTAAATCAGAGTATAGTGACAATAACGACTTTCAAATATCAACAAATACACCGGTGTTTTATGCAAAAACAAAAAATATTATGCCGTCCAAAACAAAAAAATATATAGCATTTGCCGGAATAGGTTATCCGGATAAGTTTTTTAATGCTTTGACCGGTAATGTTATAGATTGTGTGGCTTTTGCTGACCATTACCAATATACTAAAAATGATATAGATAATTTGTTTAAACGTGCAAAGCAACAAAGGGCTGAATTGTTAACAACTATGAAAGACTGGGTCAGATTACCGGCCGATATCCAAAAAAAGATAAGCGTCGCAAAACAAGAAACTGTAATCGATAATGATTTTTGGATGTGGTTAAAGGAGAAGTTAAAATGAGTAAATTCACAAAAGAAATAAAAATCAAAGGGGTCGGTGTTCATTCAGGAAAGCCGGCCAATTTGATAATTAAACCATGGGATAAAAAAGAAATTCTTTTTAAAAGACTGGATATGAAAAATTCAAAAAATATTCCAGCGAAATTTGATAATGTGTCGGACACCAGTTTGCGAAACACAACAGTTGGTGATGAAAATGGATTTGTTCAAACGATTGAGCATTTGATGGCGGCTTTATTTGTGTCGGGTGTCGACAGCGCAATGATTGAAATCGATGGACCAGAAACACCGATTTTGGATGGCAGTGCAAAAGAATTTATAAAGGTGTTCGATAAAGTAAAAACATCGGGTTCAAAATTAAACAAAGTTATCGTTAAAAAAGAAATCACAGTTAAAAAATCCGAAGTATTAAAAAACTTGTCCTTTGTGACACGGGTTATGGTAATCGTTCATGATTGGTTACAGGGTCGGCGAAATAATGGTTATGTAAAACTTATCCCTGATGATCGTGGTTTGGTTATCAATGCAAAAATAGACTTTCCGGATAAAATTATTGGTAAACAAGAATTTGAATTTGTTTGGGATGGATCAAAAAAAGCAAAAGATTTATTTTTATCGCAAATATCTTCGGCCAGAACTTTTGGAAAATATTCAGAATGGGAATATTTAAAATCAAAGGGTATGGCACGAGGGGCTACGGAAAAAAATATCATCGCATTAAATGACAAAGGGGATGGGACTTTGAATAAATTGCAATGGGATAATGAATTTGTTCGACATATTATTGTTGATTTAATGGGCGATATGTTTACATCTGGTTCTATGATTGTTGGACGGGTCGAAGCGTACAAAGGTGGACATGCGATGAATAATATGTTGCTAAGAAAATTGTTTTCAAATCCAGATAATTATGAGATAATAAAACAAAAGTAAAAAATAAAAGAAGGAGAAACTAATGAAAAAATTATTGATGATTTTACCTGTCATATTTATAACAGCGTGCAGCAGCTTTGTTGAAAGCAAAAACGGTGCGGATACTTTAATTGAATTGGATGGTGCCCCAGAAAATTGTACTTTTTCATATAAAATAAAAACGTCCGTTGCTGTTTATTCCAAAGAAGATGCAATCCGTTATTTGCGTAATACAATTGTCGACAACGATAAACCGGGGAATGCGTTTTGGATTGTGACCGAAAAAACAGAATTAAACGAAGGTGCAATATTTGGACCAGACGAAACTTTTATTATGAATACAAACATTTATAACTGCCCTGAATTTGATAACATAAAAAAATAATATTGTTGTTGTAATTGGTATTGTTAAAATTGTAAAAAGCCCGATTTTTTCGGGTTTTTTATCTGGATAAATTGTTGATAAAATTTGTTTATTAAACATTATTCTTTTTTAAAACAACAAAATTGTTAAAACAGGATAAGAATTTAATCAAAATATATCGTTTAATCCGGCTTTTTTAATGTTTGCTATTTTTTTTTGTTTTATGCTATAATTCAATCAAAGGCGTAAAAGAAAGAGAGAAAAGACTTGCAAAATCAAGTAATTACAGTAGCTAAGAAAAAATATGCAACAGGTTTATTATGGCAACCTGTGGCGGCTTCGTATACCGCACGAAATTATGCAAAACATCTTATCAATACCGTTCACAGAAAATTAAATTTCTTTACCGAGTTCAAGGGTATGGTCGGACTGGGGTATTCAAAATACAAACATCGCAGCGGTATGCAATCGGCAGCCGCCGAAGTTATGTATTCTTTGGCGGATTACAGTTCTTTTTTGGCGGTGTTTCGCACAGGGAATAAATTCTATCTTATCGCAACCAGAAACGCCATTATATTAAAAGACGAAGTTTATGATTCTGAATATCTGGCCAAAGAAGAATATATGAATTTGGTTAAAATCCCAGATTGGAATGCTTTGTTTGCACCGGCGACTTGGAATATGCCAAAGTCGGTCGAAAAAAATATCGACGATGTCATTACAGGTAACGCAAAAGTTTTTATAAAACCGATAAGCTTATTTAAAACAAACTTTATATCGTTGATTTTGGTTGGCGGTTTTATTTATGCTGGATATAATTTTTTCAAAGATCCTATTATGGATATGATAAGTTACACCCCACAAGTTGTTAAAATAAATCCTGAATTAGCAGAAAGCTTTAAACGCAAAGCAGAACAAAGTAAAAAATTACAAGAAGAATTAACAAAAAAAATAATCAAACCCGAAGAAATAATCCAACCAATCGAAATGCCGTACGATAATTTACCAAATCCAACAGCTGCGGCGGATTTGTGTTACAAGGCGACCGCTTATTTAATGCAACCAATCGTTGGCTGGGATCAATCGGATGTAATCTGCGAAGGAAAATATGTAACGGTTAATTTTAATCGTGATTTTGGAACTTTGGATAGTTTTTATCAAATCGCAAACAGTTTAATGCCGGGGGCTTTTGTTCAGGAATTAAGCGATTCAGATATCCTTGTTCGTGCCGCATTGCCACAGCTGGAAACATTTGCGTCATTAGACGAACGGGATCAAATAACAATAGGGCGTCAGGTAATGTCGATATTCCAAGAATTGGATATTAACGCAATTGTAAATAATGCTGTTGTGACAGTTGGGTCGCAATTGCAAAACAAAGAAGTAAACACAGTTGAAATATCTTCGACAAACAAATTGTCCCCGCCGGAATTTATAAATATATTCGATGGATTTGACGGCGTGTTTTTAAACAGAACAGAATGGGAACCACGAAATAAAAATTGGAACTATGAGGTGATTATATATGCAAAATAAATTAAAGGCTTTGATATGTATGGCTATGATTGCGGCGGGTGTCCCCGTTACTGTTTGTGCAAATCAGGATGCGGATATGATGTCGGCTGCGGCTATAAATAATTATGCGGTAACCGGTTCCGTGTTCGAACAAATCGCATTGATGGAACAGGAAAAGGTTTTAATGCAATTGGAAAAAGAAAGAGCTGCATTGGATTTAGATTTAGACAGAATGGCTGCGGAAAAAATTAAATTGCATATGGAAATTGATACATTAACAGGTCGTGCCGAAGAACAAAAAAAATCAATCGAAGTTGAAAAACAAAGACTGGCCGCCGAAAGCGAAAGAATCGCACAAGAACAATTAAAATTGGAAACTATGCAAACTGCACCTCAGCAAATGTATATGCCGTCTGTTGATATGTCACAACAAAGTCAGGAATTAAATAATGATTTTAGCCGTATGTATGAATTGGTTGGTATTGTCGGTGCGGGAAGACAGTTAGAAGCAACTGTTTCAAATTTAAATAACGGGCAAACAAAAAAAGTCGCCGTCGGCAGATATTTGGATGGGTTTGTTGTTAAATCTATATCTTTGCACGATGGTGTCGTTTTTGAAAAAGACGGCGTTATCCAAGTTTTAAGCCCAGCAAACTAAAATAAATAAATATGGAAAAAGATAAAGAAGTTTTAATATCAACCCGTGAAGAAAACGCAATGTTTTCTGTGCCTGTTGCTATGAAAAATTCGTCGAACAAAGAAATTTTGGACTATTTGTTTTCAAATGGAAACAGATTGCTTACCGCAACCGCTGCACCGATGGAATTGTCAAAAGATATGCAAAATTTAATTGCATATTTTTCAGGCGGTGAAATTATTATTTCCAGAACTCATCGTTATGACGGTCGTGTTATTACTTATCTTGAACTATTAAAAAATCAGGGCAAAAAAATACTAAATCCTTTTTATTCGGATTTGGGATTGATTTCAAATATTTATAAAACAAATTTCGCAAAACAGGGCGGGGTTTCGGATAAATCAAAATTAAATTTTGATAACCAAATGCAAAAAGATTTTGTTGATATTATTGCAAAGGCCGCCGCACTTAAAGTATCTGATATTCACATCGAAGTCGCAGATCAAACAACAGTTTTTTTCAGACAAGACGGAAGTATTCAACCAGTAATGGAATATAATTCTGGATGGGGCGAATCTTTTGTTCGTGCAGCATTTGCATCAGCTGATATTTCGAATTCGAATTATGCACAAAACGAATATCAATCCGCTCAAAAAGACGGACGAACACCATTACATGGAACAAAAGATTTGTATTTGCCCGATGACGTTATTGCTGTTCGTATGCAATTTAATCCAATTGCTTTTGGTACACAATATGTTGTAATGCGTCTGTTGTATGACAATCCATCGGTTGGTATAAAAACAGAACAAGAATTCGGCGGGTATGAGCAAAAATTATTGATGCGTCTGCGGTCTTTTCCAACCGGTTTGGTTGTTGTTGCGGGGCCGACCAGTTCGGGTAAGTCGATGACGTTGGTTCGCAATATGTCGATGATGCTACGTGAACGAAATTATGAAATAAATTTAATCACGGTCGAAGATCCAGCCGAACAGAAAATATTTGGTGCACATCAAATGCCGGTCGTTAACGCAAATAACGAAGAACAACGTGAAGAAAAATTTACAGAAGCTTTGGCGGCCGCACTTCGTTCCGATCCAGATACTTTGATGGTTGGTGAAATACGAACTTTGTCTGCGGCACAGCTTACGATAAAGGGGGCTTTGTCTGGACATAATGTATGGACAACTTTGCATGCAAATTCGGCAATGGCGGCATTGACCCGATTGTTGGACATCGGTATCGAAAGCTTTAAATTAAAAGACGAAACAATGATGCGTGGTTTAATATCAATGCGATTGTTTAAAAAGCTGTGTCCAAATTGTCGTGAAAATTTATCATCGCATACAAATCGTCCTGAATACAAAAGGGTAATCGATGCGTTCGGCGAACTGGGTTTAAATCAGGTTTATACCAAGGGTTCGGGTTGTGAACATTGTTCGGGAACAGGAACTGTTGGACGTACAAAGGCGGGCGAAATAATAATAACCGATAACGAATTCTTACGTCTGGCACTGGCTGGGGATACAGCCGGTGCAGTAAGGTATTGGTTAGAGGTTTTGAATGGACGAACATTAAAAGAAGCCGCCACAGAATTGATGTTACGTGGAATTATCGGTGTCGAAGAATTAGAACGTTGGGTCGGATTGATTGACCAGCCGGGGGTTTATTAAAATTATGGAAAGCAAATTAGATTTATTTTATTCAAGAATAGTTTTTAAAACAGATACGGATAAACGAATGAAAGTTTATCGTAAACTGTCTTCTTTGTTGCGAAACGATTTTACGTTAATGGAAGCATTGGGCCGAATTGAGAAAATTGAATCAAAAGAGGGGAGAAAACCATCCGAGCCGTTCGCAATAGTTTTACGAAACTGGCAAAAAAATTTGGAACAGGGGATGAGCTTTTCGGACGCAACAAAAAATTGGGTTCCTGTTAATGAAACAATGTTGTTAACTTTGGGTGATATATCAAAGCTGTCAATTGCATTGGAAAATATCACAAGAATAGTTGACGGCACACAAAAAATAAAACGTGCTATGTTGTCCGCTGTTGCTTATCCTGTATTTTTGCTGGGGTTGACTTTTGGAATTATTATTATGGTTGGGTTGTATTTGGTGCCGCCATTGGCAGAGGCCGCAGGTAATGACATAGTGTGGCAAGGTTCGGCAGCATCATTGGTTTGGGTTGCGGACATAGCGAAAAATTTTTGGTCGGTGTTTTTAATAGGCTTTATCGGTTTGATTACTTTTGTTTGGGCTTCCCTGCCAAGTTGGACAGGGGCGGGACGTGTGTTGATGGATAAACTTCCGCCATGGAATATGTATAAAATTCAAATATCGGTTGGATGGCTTATGTCTTTGTCTTCGATGGTAGCAAGTGGTGCACCATTACCTTTGGCGATGAAAATGTTGGCGGATAATTCCAGTCCGTATTTAAATAAAATTTTAATGTCGACTTTGAACTTTATTTCAAACGGTGACAATTTGGGGGTTGCGTTATCCAGAACAGGTCGTGATTTTCCAAATCATGAAATCATTGGTGATTTATCCATATATGCAGATATGAATGAATTCGATCAAAATTTATCAAAAATTGCGAACGATTATTTGGATGAATCGGTCAGAAAAATGGAAGCCATTTCCAGTTCTTTGAACACGTTGGGGATTTTGCTGGTGTCAATTATTATCGGTTGGGTAGTATTTGGAACATTCCAAATGCAGGATCAAATAACGACTGTATTGTCATAAAAAATATACAATAAAAAAACCGGCGAAAAGCCGGTTTTGTTTTTATTTTGTTAATTGATTTGCTTTATAAAAATAGTCACGATTATTATATTGCAAATCATTTAGTTCAATAGATTTTACAATCGAATTAAATATTTTAATTCCATCGTCTATCGAATCTAATTGTTGTTTTGTTGGTGTTATAACTGCGCATTCTTTTGAATATCTATCGCGCGCACGACTGACA
>CAYIZJ010000019.1:0-7666 GCA_964368045.1 uncultured Muribaculaceae bacterium | reverse complement strand
TTCGGCAAAGTTTCGTCTGAAATCGCTATGTTGTGCAAGAAGATAAATTTCGGAATATTCTTTTGCTTGGGCAATTTTATTTTTTAATAACTTTAATGTTTTATTTGCATTTTTTATGTCCAAGTTTGAAAATAAATTTGCATCGATTTTTGGTGTTTTCATAGATTTTGTATTTTTTTCAAACAGTTGATTTTTTACATATGTCTTTGCGGCCATATTGAATTCGACTTTGTTTGTATAATGCAAGTGATTGCGAAGTGTGTTTAACAGGGCGTCGATTTCTTGTAAAATATCAAAAGCTTTTTGACGTTTAATGGATGCATCCAAAAGTTTTCTGACGTTATATTTTTTTACAGATACTTTTGATGTTCCTTGTTCCAGTTCAATTTGCAAATTCAATGATTTGTTTTTGATTATATTTTTAATTGTGTCAATATCGTTTTTATTTTGAATCAAAAAGTTTTCATGATTTTTATAAATGAAATTAACAACTTCGGTTAATTCGTTAGACAAGCAAATGATAGTTGCAAAGTTATTTGAATTTGCTGCTTTGATTAAATGATTAAAAAATTGTTTAATGTATTCTTGTATTACTTCGTTTTTAATGCCTTTGATTTTGTTCAAAGATTTTAATCGTAAAGGTTTCGGCGAACCAGATTCGTTCAAGCCAGCAAAAGTTATAAAATCTAATTTTTTATAATTTTTGTTGAAAAAGCATCTTAGTTCACCAGTTGAAACAAAAGGGCTGGCATAATACGATCTCGGATTTGTAGCACCTTCGATGGTGTCGTCTAATTTAAAAAACTTTATAATATATGAATTATCTGTTCGTGTTTCCGATGTAATATTCGGAATTAAATGATTATTATGTTTGTATTGCATAAGTTTGCCTCTTAGGTTGCATAATACTTTATATTTTAACTATAATACAAAAAATCAAGATGTCAAGAAAAAGGATAAAAAAATACACGGGGCAAATTATTTGCCAATCCCGTGTATTTTGTTTTGTTTTTTATTTGGTTTTATACCATAAAAGGCAGATTTTCCAATGTTCCTTCGACTGCACGAACATTAACGTCGATTAAAACAAATATCGGGTCTTTTAAATCTTTGTGTGCGTCTTTGAACATTTCAAATGACAAAAGGTGGCTTGTGTTCACCGAAATTTTTGTCACCAAATGATCGTCGTCCAACAGTGTGTAAATAGGTCCGATGTTTTTTGGTGTGTTTTCGCCGACTTCGTGTTCGTTTTGTGGGCAACGCAGGCCATCCATCAAAGTTTTAACACGGTTGTCTATATCCGTTCGAGCAACACCAATGATTTCAGGGTGTAGTATTTTTATGTCCAATTCGCCAATAAGCTTTAATGTTGGGGTTATAATTGGATTAAAGTCTACGCCGCCAACATGTTTTGTTGTAATTGGGCTTTTTGTGGCACCGGGCATCATATATTGGCTTAGCTTGTCCCAGGGGCTGTGTTCGACCAGTTTTTTCAACTGTTCGTGGAATTGTAAACGGATATCAGCAATGTGTTGAGCCCGTTTTTTAGGGTTAGTTAAAACTTCGCCGAAATATAATAATTTAAACTTCATTTTGTTTCCTTTTTTCTTGATAATTATATCATAAATTGGTATTGTTTTGCATATAAAAAAGAAAGGAAAGTAAATGTCAATAAATAAAGAATATACCGGTGATTCCATCAAGGTATTAAAAGGGTTAGAAGCTGTTAAAAAAAGACCGGGTATGTACATCGGTGACGTGGGCGAAGGCGGTAATGGTTTGCATCATATGATTTATGAAGTTGTGAACAATTCTATCGACGAAGCAATGGCGGGACACGCCGATTATGTGTATGTTGGTTTGAATGCGGATGGTTCAACAACTATACGTGATAACGGTCGTGGTATCCCATTTGATGTGAATTCAGAAACAGGTCGCAGTGCCGCAGAATTGATTATGTGTGAATTGCATGCTGGTGGTAAATTCGATAACGAAGGCGATGGTGCTTATAAGGTGTCAGGCGGTTTGCACGGGGTTGGTGTGTCTGTGGTTAATGCTTTGTCGACTTGGTTGGAATTGACAATTTGGCGTGATGGAAAAATTGCAAAAATGTCTTTTGCCGAAGGTGCACCACAAAATGAAATCGATATTCAAAACGATACAACAAATCACGAACGTGGAACTGAAATTACTTTCTTGCCATCACCGAACACTTTTACAGGAACTGTATTTAATTTTGATACATTGGAAACTTGGTTACGTGAACAATCTTATTTAAATGCAAATGTCAGAATTATTTTAGAAGATCTTCGTGGCTCGGATAAAAAAGTCGTCGAATTTCATTCCAAAGATGGATTAAAAGGGTTTGCAGAATATTTGGACAGATCAAAAGAAAAATTAACAAAAGAACCTATCCAAATGATTAAACAGGTCGAAGAAACTTATGTCGAAGTCGTTCTTGAATGGACAACTGCATATTCTGAAACTTCACTTTGTTTTACAAACAATATTCCAAACCGTGATGGCGGAACAGGGTTGGCAGGTTTTCGTGCCGGATTAACCCGTGTGTTAAATAAATACATCGCAGAAAAAGGAACGAAAAAAGATATTTCTTTGTCCGGCGAAGACTTCCGTGAAGGTTTAACCAGTATCGTTAGTGTAAAAATTCCAGACCCAAAATTTGGTTCTCAGACCAAAGATAAATTGGTGTCAAGTGAAGTTCGTCCTGTTGTTGAAAGCGTTGTTAATGAAATGTTATATGAATACTTGGATGAAAACCCAGCCGTTGCAAAAACAATTATTGATAAAATATTAGAAGCTGCAACAGCACGTGAAGCCGCACGAAAAGCCCGTGAATTATCCCGTAAAAAAACAGGTCCTGATTTGGGCGGATTGCCAGGAAAATTGGCAAGTTGTTCCGAAAAAGATCCAGCCAAGTGCGAGCTATTTATCGTAGAAGGAGATTCTGCGGGTGGTACAGCAAAACAGGGTCGTGATAGAAAAACACAAGCGATTTTACCATTGCGTGGAAAAATTTTAAATGTTGAACGTGTACGTTTCGACAGAATGTTGTCATCCGACAGTATCGGTGCATTGATTACAACAATGGGTGCGGGTATTGGCCGTGATGATTTCGATATTGAAAAAATGAGATATCATAAAATTGTAATCATGACCGACGCGGACGTTGACGGACAACACATTCAAACTTTGTTGATGACATTCTTTTATCGTCATATGCCACAGGCTATTGAAAAAGGTTATGTATATGTTGCAAAACCACCGCTATATGGCGTGTCCCGTGGTAAAACACAAATCTATTTACAAAACGAACGTGAAATGGATGATTACTTGTTGGAACAATTGTCTGCGGACGGGGTTGTTAAATTATCCGACGGCCAACAAATCACCGGTCAGGATCTAAGAAGATTGTTAGGATTGGTATTAAATATGAAAAATGTTTTGTTGCCTTTGGCGGGTGCGGTACCTTTGCGATTTATCGAAGCACTTGCATTGAACGGAATATTTGAAAACCAATCGGCTGAAAATTTTGCAAAAGCTGCAAAGATGTTGGATTCGGGC
Organism: uncultured Muribaculaceae bacterium; assembly: GCA_964368045.1. Taxonomy (GTDB): domain Bacteria; phylum Pseudomonadota; class Alphaproteobacteria; order Rs-D84; family Rs-D84; genus CAUTNA01. The sequence continues at coordinate 4,084 of CAYIZJ010000019.1, read as the reverse complement.
GAACTTGAATTTGAAAAAGGCTGGGCTGTTTCCAAAAATGAAAATGGCGACATTAAAATCACCAGAACACTTCGTAGTGTCGAAGAAACTTATATCTTCCCGCATGACAAATTGGATTCCGGCGAAGTTCGTGGATGGGGTCGTATGAACGGTCGTGAAGAATTGATCGAAGTGTTTGCAAATTCTTTGGAATTAACTGTAAAGGCAAAATCTCAAAAAGTCTGGGGTGCATTGAATTTGTTGAACACTGCTTTTGAATACGCAAAATCTGGATTGAAAATTCAACGATACAAAGGTTTGGGTGAAATGAACGCTGAACAATTATGGGAAACAACTATGGACCCAAATCATCGTTCATTGTTCCAAGTCAAAATTGCAGACGCAACCAAAGCAGACGAAGTCGTTTCAATGTTAATGGGCGAAGTCGTTGAACCAAGACGTGATTTCATCGTCGAAAATGCTTTGTCGGCAAACATCGACATATAATATAAAAACGGGTGACAATGTTTTCGGAAAAAGACTTTTTTGAATTGGAAAAAAAGTTAATTGATGCAAATTTGGATTCTGATATGGAATCGTTCGATTGTATAAAATCGAATTTGCAAAATCCGAAAATTTTGTCGCCCGATTTATTCGCCAGAACGTGTATCTATGTTATTCTGGCATCGGGCTTTTCCCAAAAAACGGCAAAGAAAAAACATTTAGAAATTATGAATTATATTGAAAAGACCGGTGTTTTAAATGATAATGCCGGTCTTCTTAATATTTTTAACAATCAAAATAAAACAAATGCGATTGTTAAAATTTGGAATAATCGAATCCGTTATCGGGATGGGTATTACGATTGCAATGATTTACAAACACGACTTTTTTATGTTCAAAAATTACCGCACATCGGAAAAATAACATCAAATCATCTGTTGCGAAATCTGGGTGAAAATTTGGTTAAATATGATATATGGATTCAACGGTTGGGTGTGTTATTTTCCGGCGATGAAAAATTGGTAAAAAAAATAAATAATGGAAATTTGGATGTTGACGTAAAACGTGTGGTTGATGATATGTTTTGTCATTTTGAAAATGTTACAAAATTGCCACGTGGTTATATCGATGTTGTTTTATGGCGGGCTTGCCAAAATGGGTTGATAAAATTATGATAGAAAATTTTGAAAAATCTTGGGCGAATGAATTATCGGCGGAATTTGATAAAGACTATTTTTTTATTTTGCAAAGCTTTGTTGAAAATGAATATAAAAATAAAACGGTTTTTCCCGAAAAATCAAATATATTCCGTGCATTTGAATTAACGCCAATTGATAATGTTTCCGTTGTGATTCTGGGGCAGGATCCATATCACGGAACGGGGCAGGCAAACGGGCTTTGTTTTTCTGTGAACGATGGCGTTGCATTACCACCCAGTTTAAAAAATATTTTCAAAGAATTAAAATCAGATTTAAATATTGATAAAACAAATGGTGATTTGTCGACTTGGGCAACTAACGGAATTTTATTATTAAATTCAGTTTTAACGGTGGAACAAAATAATCCCGCATCCCATGCAAATATGGGTTGGGAATTATTTACGGATGCTGTTATAAAAACTTTGTCAAAACGAAAAAATATTGTGTATATTTTATGGGGTAGTCATGCGATAAAAAAAGCAAAGTCAATTGATGATAAAAACAATTTAATTATAAAATCACCGCATCCATCCCCACTGTCTTCGTATCGTGGATTTTTTGGCTCACGTCCTTTTTCAAAAACAAATGAATATTTAATAAACTTGGGCAAAAAGCCGGTGTTTTTGTAGTTTTTTAATTAAAATTTATAAGTTATACCCAACCCATAAAAAGCATATGAATGATTATTTAAACTGGTTGAACCGTTTGACATATGAATCATAAATGCCTCGGCATTATAATTTTCGGACAATTGATATCCGCCAAATACTTTGAATTGGAATAATAATTTTGTTCCAAATCTCTCATTCTCTTCGGCCTGCATACCGATACCGGCACCCGAACCAAAATACCATTTTTCACCCCATGCAAGCAAAAAGTCTTCGGCAACATAAACCATTGGAATTGAATATTCGTCCCAATTCCATCCGTATTTTTCGCCATACCCAATTGTCATCCCAACATTAACTGTTTGACGGGCAGGCAGTCCGAAAAATGTATTCGGTGTTGAATATCCAAATTGAAATAATGAAAAAGGTACAAATCGTGCAGGCACTGGAATAATTTGACCACTGTCGATTCCTGCACCAATTGAAAAGTTCATTTGTTCATCATGTACCCCAAACATTGGGTTGTATGTGTTGCTTTCAATATTTTCAGCATTCGCCGAAGTCATAATTAAAAGACCGATTAAGATCCCTGTAAATTTTTTCATGTAATAAAAATTAAACTTTTTATTGTCTAAAATCAAGCATAAAATAAAAATAAAAAATAATATTGCATTTTAAAAAAGACTTGTTATAATAAGTCTTGTCTTTTGGCGAAGTAGCTCAGCTGGTTAGAGCGGTTGAATCATAATCAATAGGTCGGGGGTTCAAGTCCCTCCTTCGCTACCAAAATTTTAAAACCGGTCTTTTGACTGGTTTTTTTTATCTAAGAAAAAGGATTTATATTATGACCGTTTCTTATTTCGAATATGATGAAAAACATTTAAATCATTTGAAAAAAAAGGATAAAAAACTTGGTCGCTTAATCGAACAGGTCGGGTTTATAAAACGGGAAATAAATTCAGATTTATTTGATTCGCTTATCAATTCGATTGTCGGGCAGCAAATTTCCAGAAAAGCCCATCTTACCATATATAATAGATTAAAAACAAAGTTGGGTGTAATAAATCCAATCAATATTTTAAACATAAATGATGATGAACTTCAATCTTGTGGATTGACTTTTAAAAAAGTCGAATATATGAAAAATGCAGCGGATAAAATAAATTCAGGCGAATTTGATATTCTGTCTTTGCATGAATTAAACGACGACGAAATTTGTAAAAAATTATCTGAATTAAAAGGTATCGGAAAATGGACCGCCCAAATGCTTATGATATTTTCTATGCAACGCTTAAATGTAATTGCTTATGATGATTTAATTATAATCAGGGGGATGCAAATTTTATATGGGCATAAAAAAATAACAAAGCAATTATTTGAAAAATATGAAAAAAGATACGCCCCCTATGCATCCGTTGCATCGCTTTATTTATGGCGGCTTGGTAATGGCGAAGTCAAATAGTATAATAATAAAAAATATGATATAATAATCGAACGAAACCAATGGGGGATAAATATGAATAAAAAACTAATAGTAATAACAGGGGCCAGTTCGGGCTTTGGTAAAGCCATGGCATTGGAATTTAACAAATCGGGTTATCCGATGTTATTGATTTCAAGAAATATGAAAGAAATCGAAGGGCTAAATTCAGACAATGTAATGTATGCAAATGTCGATGTAAAAGATAAGGAAGCTTTCGAATCAGCGGTAAGAAAAGCCGAAGATGTTTTCGGCAAAACAGACTTGATTGTGAATAATGCAGGTTTAATGTTGTTAGGCGATTTAAGCAACCAAGATTCAAAAGAATGGCAAGATATGATAGATGTAAATTTGACCGGAATGATGAATGGTATGCAAATTGTTATGGACGATATGCGTAACAGAAAATCGGGAACTATTATTAACTTGGCTTCGATTGCGGGGGTAAAACCGTTTGCAAATCATGCGGCATATTGTGCAACCAAATATGGTGTGGTCGGATTGTCAGAAGTCGCCCGTGGTGAATTGGCTCCATATAACGTTCGTGTAATCAGAATATGTCCAGGGGCGGTTGATACAAATCTTTTGTCGCATACAACCAGACAAGATATCAAAGATGGCTATAACAGCTGGAAAGAAAATTGTGGTGTTGGTTCAATTCAGGCTGTTGACATCGCCCGAACAATAAAGTTCGCATATGAAATGCCACAGGGTGTAAATATCCGTGAAATTCAAATAGCCGACACAAAACAAGATGCATAAAAAACCGGTCAAAAGACCGGTTTTTTTAATTTAAAATGCTGGGGGTGATGTGA
>CAYIZJ010000018.1:4907-16742 GCA_964368045.1 uncultured Muribaculaceae bacterium | reverse complement strand
TCAAGTGTTAACGGTAATTTAAATTTTTTATTGTTTTGGGATAAATATTTTTCAGCCCTGTCGATCAAAGTCAATAAATCTGACGTATCCAGCGGTTGCAATACACCGACGTGACATCTGGATAATAACGCATTATTTAAATTAAAACTTGGGTTTTCTGTTGTTGCACCGATAAAGACAACTGTTCCGTCTTCTAAATATGGAAGCAGGGTGTCTTGTTGTGTTTTATTAAACCGATGTATTTCGTCGATAAATAATAACGTGTCACGATCCAGTGATTTATTTAACTTTGCTGCTTCCATTGCTTTTTTTATATCTGCGGTTCCCGAAAAAACGGCCGACATCGGAACAAAGTCCATATTTACAGAATTCGCCAAAGCCCGTGCAATGGTCGTTTTTCCGCACCCCGGCGGCCCCCATAAAATTAAATTTGACAGATGATTATTTTCAACCATACGGCGGACAATACCATTTTCACCAAGTAATAAAGGTTGTCCCAATACCTGTTCAATTGTGTTTGGTCTCATAATATCTGCGAGTGGTCTTTGCATTTAGTTTTCTTTTACTTTTCTTTTATTTGTGTTATAATATACATGATAATACATACCAAGATAAAAATAAAATGAAAAATGATGATAATTTTGCTTTGGCGGTATCTAATCTTGCGTCCGCTGCGATGAATGCCGACCCATCATTATCAATGGCGGCGGCCGTTGATCAGGCAACCCGTGCTTTGCGGCGAACGACAATTGGTCCGAAACAAATAAAAGATTCAATCCAGCCCGATAAAATTATGTGCTTCGAAGACGGAACATGGCATATTATGCTCCGCCGATATATTATGCGAAAATACAACCTGACCCCAAAACAGTACAAAGAAAAATGGGGACTGGATGATAATTATCCTTTTGTTGCACCAAATTATTCAAAAGCTCGATCAAAAATCGCCAAAAAATCCAAACTGGGGAGAAAATAAAAAATGAACGATAAATTCAAAAAAACTGTCAGAAAGCCGGAACAGACCGCCGCCAAAATAAGACGCAGCATTCAAAATCTGGATACAGAAATGTTTTTATCCAATAAAATGGATGATCAGATTTTTTGGTATAAAGTTATAAAACCTATATTGGATGGGTTAAAAATAACCGGCATTGCTTTTACGGGACTTTCCCAGTTTTCTTTGTGGGCGACCAGATTTTTATTATTGGATAATCCTGGGATTGAAAAATTATCCGAACTGTACAGCAATATGGGATACAGTAATTCAAAACTTAAAAATGCTGTCAAAGAAAATTCGGATTTATCGGGACATATGACTTATTACTTTTTGGTATTGATGTTGTTTGCGTCCGTTTATTTAACAGCTTCGATTGATAAAACACCGGTAAAAGAGAAAAAAAACAATAAAAAAGAAGTTGCTGTAAAAAAGAAAAAAGTTATTCCAAAAACAATTGATCCAGGCTCGGTTGATTTTTATGAGCAATGCAAAATGTTAGAAGATGGTGCATTGGTTGCAATTATATATGCCGAAACATATCGGGAAATTCCGAAACAACAATATGACGAAGATGTTTATACAATTGGATTTGGTTTAACATGGGATTTGGATAAAAACGGTAATTTAATTCGAAATTATGTTGTTCCCACAAAAGGCGAACCAGCACACAAACCAACACCGAAAAATATGGATGAAGGTTTAGAAATTTTTAGAGCTTTTATGAAACGAGACGTATACCCAAAAATAAAAAGGCACGTAAAACGACCAATTACACCAAATGAATTTTATGCTTTGTGTATCGCATTGTATCAAACCCCAAGTCATGACAAATATATTGGTCCGAAATTGACCGCAGCCAAAACATCCCAAGAAATAGCGGATGCATTTATAGCGGGGTTGGACCAAATGAAAAAAGGTTGGGGTGGAACAATAAACCGCAGATGGATTTGCGGGGCAATGGCATCGGGTGAAATTGATTTAAAAGATATTTTAAATTGTTATACAGATGGATTTTTTGCCGCACGAGAAAATGTTTTTTACGATAAAAAAAATAAATCATTCCGAATGGATGCAAAAACAGTTGATTATATGTTAAACGTAAAGCAATTAGGAAAACATAAAAAAACAATTGAATATATAAATGAATTGAAAATTCGTGATGATTTATTGGCGATTGCTGGTGCCGAAGAAATAGACTTTTATAAAACAGAAAAAAAAGATGATATAGGTCGTCGTGAAAAACGAATTTTAAATGCGGCAAACACAGCGTACGCAGAGCAAGATTATGACAAAGCTGCCGATAAATTTGAAAAATTAACAAAGATGAAAAATGCGACATTTGAATTAAACAGCTCGCTTGTTCTAAGTCTTTATAAACAGGGGTCTTTGGAAACGTCAAACCGAAAAAAAATAAAAATTTACAAAGAAGGTATAGAAGCCTTTTTAGAAGTGCGCGATAAAATTTTAAATGATTCATATGAAAATATTATTGTAAATGCATCGTTAAATTATAATGCGGCAAAAATATATTCGGAATTGGGGTTGATATATGAAAACGATAGTAAAAAAACAGAGGCGGTTGCAAATTATACCTTTGCAATAAAAGCATGCGAAACAGCCAAAGATGTTTTAATCGCAAATGCTTTTGCGAAAAAAGAACAGGATAAAATAAATATTTATAACGATATGATAAAATCTTTGAAAGCATCTTTGAAAAGAGTAGAGGATTTAGAACAGACAAAAATGTTCACACGTCTGGAAGAAAAAGAAAGAGAGTAAAATGCGCATCATCACTGAAATACACGATAAAAGATGGAATGATTTAAAAATTGACATCGAAAAAATAATCGATGTCATAAACATAAAATATAACAAAGATGCGGAAGCTTCGATTATATTTACAAATGATATCGAAATACAAAAATTAAATAAACAATACCGTGGGTTTGATAAACCGACAAATGTATTGTCTTTTGAAACAGGTGATGATTTATTGCTGGGTGATGTTTTTATTTCTATTGATACAGTAATGAACGAAGCACAAATTCAAAACAAAAACATAGAAGATCATATAACACATTTAATTATCCATGGTATTTTACATCTTTTGGGAATGGATCATATAAAATCAGGGGACGCAAAAAAAATGGAATCGACCGAGGTTAAAATATTAAAAAAACTGAACATTAAAAATCCATATTGTGATAATGAAAAAATAAATAAATTTAAAACACCTTTTTTGTATGCTTTGGCCGGTATAATAAGTGCATTGGGGTTTGCACCGTTTTATTTATTTCCATTACCTTTTATCGGAATAGGGTTGGCATATTATTTATCCATAAAAGATAATTCGAACGATTCGTTTTTTAAATCGATTTGTAAAATAATGCCGTTTGGATTTGTATTCAGCGTTTCAATGTTTTGGTGGATTATAAATTCATTTTATGTGATACCAGAATTGGCAGATCAATTTGCAATTTGGACTGTGCCTGCCATTGTATCAATTGGGTTTTTTGGTGGTGTAATATTCAGCATTCCGTTTTCAATAATTCGCTCAATCCGGCAGATTTTACCGTACAGGGCGATTTTATTCGCTTTTTCGTGGGTTGCGATTTTATGGTTTCGTGAATGGTTGTTGACAGGTTTTCCATGGAATCCTTTTTCGAATATAACAATCAGTTTGCCATATGTTTCTAATTCGATGTCTTTGTGGGGGGCGTTGGGTTTAACATTTATTTTAATCGGTTTAATCGCAAGTGTCACAGAAGTTATATTAAATAAAAAAAATAGTTCAGCGAAAATAAGCACAGGCGTTTTTATATCACTTGTTTTAATTGGGTCTGTTTTTGGATATTTAAACATTAAAAAAACATCTGAATTAAACGTTGAAAAAGACATAATTGTTCGTATTGTTCAACCGTCTTTTTCGGCAGATGAAAAAGCCAGTCATTTGCCAGAAGAGGCAAGATTAAATAATGAAATAAATATTCAAAAGTTAATATCGTTGGTAAAGTCAGGTTCCCAAGATTTTGATTTGATTGTTTTTCCAGAAACGACATATCCGTTTTTAATAACTGATAATTATTTACAATTGGCCGACTTTTTGGATAAGCCTATAATAACAGGTGCGACCACATATTCAAATGGCGAATTATATAATTCAATGGTTGTCGCAAATGAATTTGGGGAAATTGAAAAAATTTATAATAAATCTCATCTGGTGCCTTTTGGTGAATACAGACCTTTTGGTGATATTATACCAACACCCGGTCAATTAACAAAAGGGGCGGGGGCTGAAATAATAAATATGAAAATTAACGAAACAACCGGTAATTTTGACTTTGCACCGGCGATTTGTTATGAAATCGTATTCACGGATTCATTGATACCGCAAAAAGATATAAATAAACCAATAACAATTATAAATATAACAAATGATATTTGGTTTGGAAAAACAGTCGGCAGTTATCAACATCTGGATATGGTAAAAAGATACGCTATCGAATCTGGAATGTCGGTTGTACGTGCAAATTATTCGGGCGTCAGCGCATTTGTTTCCAGAAATGGTAAAGTATTAAATTCATTGCCGATTGGAGAATCGGGGGTGTTGGACGGTACAATTCCACCAAGTTATATAACACCATACAGAATTATTGGACGTGATTTAACAATGTTTTTAATATTGTTGTTTGCATCCAGCTTATCATACGGGTTATATAGATATTCCAAAAAAGACTAGATATGAAAAAAGAGTGAAAACAAATTCACTCTTTTTTTATGATTATATTTTGGCGGTTTCCAATAATTTATTAACAATCCAAATTCGAACCTCGGCCGATAGATTTGATTCAGGTGAACGTTTTGAATCTATTTCATTTATAATTGAATGGATTGATTTATTTTGGGATGTGGATATTTTTTTCAAAGTTTCGATAAATATGTCTTCCAGTGTAATACTGGTTTGATGTCCTGATAAAGTTATGGATATTTTTTTCATTTACAATTTACCTATGATCAGACAATCGTAAATTGCTTTGTAAGGATTGTCATATTGTTTTAATTTTTTCAAAGTCAACGCATCCAACATAAAACAACCCCCAAGCGAATCGCATGCGAATAAAAATAAATCATTTCGGCCAAATATTGTGATGCCCTTACCATTGGGCACAATGTTTATTTTTTTGTTAACGTCAACAATGGATGGTATCGGTGCTTTTTTTAATCTGTTTATAGTGTTTGGTGCAAAAATATACGCATTTCCTAAATTCAAAGTACCGGTTTTTTTGTATAAATTTATCAAAAAGGCCGGCAAAATAGAAATCCCAATTTGTTGTAACAAATTGTTTGTGTTTATTATTTCTTTGTCTGACAAAGGTTTTGTTGCTTTGACTTTGTTGATCGATATAAAAGATAGTAATTCTTTTTCTGTCATAATTTATCTATCCCTGGAATTGTTCATTTGGTTCATCATTTCTTGGTTTGTTATTTCTTCACTGGAATTGCCGCCTGCGGCGGTTCCTGGTGCTTTGGTTGGATAATAAACTGGTTTTGTCGGATTTGGTAACCATATTTTTGTATTTCCGAACTGTTCCAAAATAAATTGATCAATATTATTGCTTTCGTTAAAAGTTCGGCACAAAAACATATTATCTATTTCGATTTTTCCGCCCCATTGTAATGGAATACGAAATCGAACTGATAAATTTTCCGGTGTTTTTCGCCCCATAATTAAATCCATAAATTCATCCTGTGATAAATTTAAAAAGATAAGCGTTTCGATGTGTTCGGACAAAGACTCTAAAAATCGTTTGCGTACGGTTAAATATTTAGAATACCAATCTTTTTCCAACGGGTGATGTTTGGCTTCGATTTCTATAATAGGCATCCCGTCCAGCAATAGGCTTTTTAGATTTTTTTCCGCAACAGATTTATCCATCATTGTCATAGATTATCCATTTTTATTAAAGTGTTTAATTAAAACGTCTATAAATTGGTTGTAATCGTTGAACATTTCAACTGAATCGGCATCATTATTGTTATTTGGGTTATTTAAAACATATTTTTCCATATCTGATGTTTTATCAAAATACATAATGTCATAAGAATCGTCACGATTTTTTGCGTCAATTATGAACGGTCTAATATCTATTTCCAAATCGTCCAAGGCCTCTGCCAATAATTCATATACTTTGTCCAAAGATTTTTTAAATACATCAACCGATACTCCATTTGATCCAATCCATAAAATATCGGGGGCACCAATTGCAAATAAATCAAATGTTAAATTGGCGACAGTTGGTGCACTTTTAACAATATAGCCGGCTTTTTCGAATATTTTTTGTAAACCTTCGTTGTTTATTTTTGTCGCAATTGCAGAATTTGGAACTGGCATTGATTTCTGTTGAACCGACGGAGCTGCGGCAGGTGATAACGATAAACTTAATTTCGGCGGTCTTACAAAGTCGGTTGTAGCGGCGGTTTTGTCATTCGTTGAATTGTTCTGGGATAAAAATTTATCATCGTTCATTTGTATTTTTTGAAACTTATCATCTGCTTTTATTTTTGGCTGTTTTGGTGTTTGGCCTTTTCTGGTGCGAACAATCAAATAAAACCCGCCCAATGCAATAACGGTGATTGCAATCAGCGACATATAAAATTCAAATAATATGTTTGCATTTGTCGCCTGTAATTGACCCAGATGTTTCCAATGAGGGATTGAAAATATATTAAAACTGTATTCTAAATTCAACCACAAAGCCCCCGCCATAATAGCTGTTGCAAACCATAAGATTCCGGATAATAATTTTTTTATAAATTTTAACATAATTTGCCCTTTTTTATTCCTTATTTGTTTTAATTTTATCACATTTATGATAAAGTATAAAGTAATGATTATAAAAAACATAAATTTTGAAGAATTCGAACATTTAATTGCTTTTAATTGTGAAAGCTTTGATGAAATGTCTGAATATATGCGAATCGCCGACAAGGTTATTTCAACAAATACGGATTTAATCGTGCTGCGACCAGAATTTTTAAGCAATATGTGGTATTGGTTGGAAAAAACAAATACAAAAATAAATATCGATTTAAATTATGACCAAGATATCAATTCAATGGTAAAAGAAATTGCAACCAATTTAAAAAAAGGGGCAGGTGGCATAAAAATAAATGTTCAAAAAAAGAATATGGACGAATTTATTGATTTAATAGAACCCGTTAAAAACGATTTGTTCAAAGACAAAGATTTTTGTTTATCGGTTTTGTTAAAAGAATATGAATTTTTAGATTGGCAGGATTTTAATTTAAAATTAAAAAATTTAAAACCGGATGTTTTAATAATAAAAACTTTGCCTGTGCCAAAAATGGATTTTGTTGGAAAGATTTATACGATGTTAACGGAAACTGATTTTAATTCGGTCAAAGAAATTCATTTTGATTTTTCAAATGATGTGGAAAGAATTGAACAAACATGGCGACTGATTCAAAAAACTGTTCCTGACATTTTGGATAAAATTCGGTTTTATATTCATCCATAAAAAAAGCTGTGTGTGGCTATTTTAAACGTATAGAAGTTTTTTTATTTGATTTTTAACATCAAATATTTCGGATTTGATGTGTTCGCTTTGTTTTTAATTTGATATCTGGTTTTAATAATTTCCATATCAATTTCATTTGCGATTAGATTCGTCTTTTCGACCTGTTCGATAATCCAATCATAATAACCCCAATGATCTGTTCCTATTATTATTTCCCCATCCGATTTTAATCGGGTCGATAAAAGATTTAAAAAATCCGAATTTAATAAACGTCTTTTTTCATGACGTGCCTTTGGCCATGGGTCTGGATGTAATACATAAATTTTATCAAATTTTATATCCAAAAATTTTTCTTCGCCCCGATTTAAAATTTGACGAACATCATCCGAAAAAATTTGAAAGTTTTTATATTCTGGAATTATTTCATTTGTATTTTCATCCGTTATCGAAGACAACAGTGATGCGACACCATTCATAAAAGGTTCGGCACCTATAATATTATATTCGGGAAACTGTACAGATATTTGTTGTAAATGTTCACCGTTACCAAAACCAATTTCCAATATGTTTTTATCCATATTATTTGTTGGGTATAATTTTGGTAAAACGTTGTCGACCAGATATTGTTGTCTGGTTGATATTTTCTTGCCGTTTCTGCGGCCAAAAGTTCTTATTTCTTGCATTTTCATAAGTTGTAGTATAGAATTCTTTATTGATAAAAACAAGGATTTTATAAAAAATGAGAAACGGTATTTCAAAAAACTTAATCGAAAGAATATTGGGTCAAAAACCAAAGTGGACATTGGATGAACTGGAAAAAATGTTTCCGCAAAGAGTATTGGACGAAGGGGCATATGTAACACGTGTCGCACCCAGCCCAACTGGTTTTATGCATTTGGGGACTTTGTATCAAATGTTGATTGCGAAAAAAATTGCAAATCAGTCAAATGGTGTTTTTATGTTACGTATCGAAGATACCGATTCCAAGCGTGAGGTTGCAGGTGCCGCCGAGTTGATTGTTCAGGCCGCAGACTTGTTCGGATTAAATCCGGACGAAGGTTTGAATTTATCCGGCGAACAAATCGGAAATTACGGCCCGTACGTTCAATCCCAAAGGGGTGATATATACAAAAGTGTGGCCGCACAATTATTGGAAAATGGATTGGCTTATCCTTGCTTTTTGACGTCTGACGAAATGGAAGCAATTCGTGATAATCAAAAAGCCGGTGGTTTTGCAACAGGCATATATGGCGAATTTGCAAAGTACAGAAATATCACAGAAGATGAAATAACTGAAAAAATGGACAATGGTGAAATTCCAACGATTCGTTTATATTCAACCGGTAACAAAGAAAATAAAATATTTTTCAATGATAAAACCCGTGGCCGATTGGCTTTGCCAGAAAATGATGAAGATATCGTTTTAATAAAATCTAATGACGGACTGCCGACATATCATTTTGCACATTTGGTTGATGATCATTTCATGCGAACAAATTTGGTTCAACGTGGCGAAGAATGGTTGCCTTCGTTAAATTTGCATTTGCAATTATTTAAAATGATGAACTGGGATGCACCTGATTATATCCACGTTGCAACAATTAACAAATTGGATGAAACAACCGGTAATTCACGTAAATTATCAAAACGTTTGGATACAGAGGCCAATGTGATGAATTATTTACAAAAGGGATATCCAATACAAAGCGTTTTAAATTATTTGTACAATATTGTCGCCAGTGGATTCGAAGAAGAGGTTATAAAAAAACCAAATACAAACATTTGGAATTATCCTTTGCGTTTGAAAAAAATCCCGATTAGTCCCGCATTATTTGGTATGCCAAAATTGGAATGGTGGGCTCGTGAATATATTGCAACCTTGTCGATTGATGAACTGTTTACATCCGTTATGAATTGGATTGTGCAATACGGCGGGCAATGGAATGGGCGTGTTGAAAATTCAAAAGAATATTTAAAAGATATTTTAGCAATCGAACGTGATAATCCAAAAAGAATAAGAAAAGATTTTATCAACTGGTCACAAACAATGGTCGAGACGGCTTATTTTTGGGATGATATATTTACACCAAATTCAGAATATGAATATAACAAAAATTCTTTGTCAAAGTTTTTAAGTACTTTCGATATCAATGATGACAAAGATGTTTGGTGGAATAAAATTGTTGAAATCGCATCTGGATTGGAAATGAAAAGCGGGGACGTTGCAATGAATTTACGTGTCGCAATAACAGGTCGAACCAATGCACCGGATTTATATTCTGTTATGAAAGTTATGGGTGAAGACAGGGTGATTTCCAGAATAAAAAATTTGATATAAAATAAATTAAGGAAAAAATTATGGCCGCAAAAACAAGAAAAGTTGTAAAAAAAAAATTAAAAGAAATTAAATCGGACAATCGTGCAAATTCATTGTTAAAATTTTTCAAAAAAACCGGTTTATTTCGTTGGGAAAAACCAGCATCCGAAAGCGAAGAAATGATGAACGTTTTAACACACGGTATTGGTATTGGTTTGGCAATTGCGGCATTGGCATTATTGGTTATATATGCAGCGATTTATGGGGATGCTTGGTCAATTGTGTCGACTGCGATTTTTGGGATTACGATGATAACTTTGTATTTCGGCAGCACGATGTGTCATATGTCGATTGGTAAAAAGTCTGAATGTTTTTTCGAAGTCTGGGACAGTGTCGCAATTTATGCTTTGATTGCCGGAACATATACGCCTTTTTGTTTGGTTAATATGCGTGGAATTGTTGGTTGGGTTTTATTTGGCATTTTGTGGTCAATTGCAATATTTGGTGCGGTTATGAAAATTAAAAATCCGAAAAATCAACCAAAATGGATGGTGTTATTATATTTGGCAATGGGATGGGCTTTGATTTTTGTTTTGCCTGTTATGATTAAATCGGTACCAGATATTGGTTTATGGTTTATTTTATCAGGTGCTTTGTCATATTCAATTGGCGTTATTTTTTATCTGTGGCGTAAAATGAAATATTCACATGCTTTGTGGCATATATTTGTAATAGGTGGCAGCGTATCGTTCTTTTTCGCAGTGCTGTTTGGTTCGGTATTGTATTTATAAAAGGTTGACTTTTGGTTTTATGGGAAGTAAAATATAAACATATGAAAAAATTATTTGTTATCTTTACAACCACTACAACAACCCCGTTTGGGGGCTGTTAATTATTTGTTCGCAAAAATTGCGAAAATCATATAAAATCAAAATAAATGAAAAAATATACGCATTTATTATTAAATGTGTAAAACGACGTAAAGGGAAACAATGTTAAAATATTTAACAATTAGTGTTGCGGTATTGGCAATGATCTTTGGTTATACAAAAGTATCAACATCTTCGGAATTAGAAACAGCTTTCAAAGAAGGGATTTATGAGGGTTGTATAGAAGAAGTTTTAAAAGATACATCTGATGTTGAAACGATTTCAAAATGGAATAAGTTTTGTAATTGTTTAGCGGATAAAACTGTTAACAAAGTAAAAGAAAAAAATATTTCATTTTTTGAAATTGTCGCAAATCAAACTTTACTTGAAAAAATTTCAGAAGAACAGGCCGAAATTTGTGCAGAATCTTTTTTTGAAATTTAATAAATATAAAAGGAATTTAAAATGTCAAACAATTATCCAATTGAAATCATAAGACACAGTCTGGCGCATATTTTGGCTGCGGCTGTTCAAAAACTATATGGGGACGTAAAATTCGGCGGTGGACCGGATATCGAAAACGGTTTTTATTATGACTTTGATACTGAACACAGATTTTCGGATGCAGATTTTGAAAAAATCGAAAAAGAAATGAAGTCTTTGATTAAGTCAGACGGAAAGTTTGTTAAAAAAGAAGTGTCCATAAATGAAGCAAAAGAAATCTTTGCAAACCAACCATATAAACTTGAATGGTTAAATGAATATGATGCGGGCGGTGAACAATTATCTATTTACACATTTCGTGAATTCACAGATTTGTGCCGTGGGCCGCATGTTGAATCTTCCAAAGAATTACCACGTGATTCTTTTAAAATAAGAACAGTTGCCGGTGCATACTGGAAGGGCGATTCAAAAAATAAAATGTTACAAAGAATTTATGTGGACGCTTTTGCAACAAAAGAAGATTTAGATTTGTTTTTAAAACAAAGAGAAGAGGCCGCCGCACGTGATAATAGAAAACTGGGGCGTGAAATGGATTTATTTCATTTCGAACCAGAATATGCACCAGGGGCAGTTTTTTGGCACGACAAAGGTTATAAAATTTATCGCAAA
>CAYIZJ010000018.1:0-4897 GCA_964368045.1 uncultured Muribaculaceae bacterium | reverse complement strand
TAATCGAATATGTTCGTTTCCGTCAGGAAAAAGCAGGGTATGTTGAAATTTCAACACCAGCCGTTATGGATAAAGTTTTGTGGGAAACATCCGGCCATTGGGCGAAATATGCCGAACATAATTATTCAGGACAAACAATCGATGGCAGAACTTTTTGTATAAAACCGATGTCTTGTCCGGGTGGAATGCTTGTATTTGGTCATGGAATTACTTCTTATAAAGATTTGCCAAAATATGTCGCAGAATTTGGAAAAGTCAATAGATACGAGGCCGCAGGCGGATTGTCTGGTTTGATGCGTGTTCGTGAATTTACTCAGGACGATGCTCATATTTTCTGTATGCCAAACCAATTGGAAACAGAAGTCGTCAAAGTTTTGAATTTCGTAAAAGACATTTATTCAAAATTTGGTTTTGATAAAATATCTATGCGATTGGCAACAAGAAAAGATTCAGAATTCCGTATTGGATCTGATGAAATATGGGACAAGGCAGAGGCCGCACTACAACAAGCGTTGGAAAAAAATGATTTGCCATATGAAATCGCCGAAGGAGACGCTGCTTTTTATGGACCAAAAATTGATTGTTATTTAAAAGATTCAATCGGTCGTACATGGCAATGTGGAACAATTCAATTGGATATGAATTTGCCGGAAAGATTTGATTTATCATATGTTGGCGAAGACGGACAAAATCACAGACCGATTATGTTGCATCGTGCGATGTTGGGCAGTATCGAAAGATTTATGGGGATATTGTTGGAATCAACAGCCGGTCATTTGCCTTTGTGGTTGTCGCCGGAACCGGTCGTGGTTGTTCCTGTGTCTGAAAAATACAAAGACTATGCGGTGGACGTTGTAAACGAATTGAAAAACAATAATATCATTTGTCGTGGTGATTACCGTGATGAATCTGTAAATTATAAAATCCGTGAATTGTCTTTGTCAAAAACGCCTATCATTTTGGTTGTCGGTGAAAAAGAACAAATGGATAAATCGGTAACAGTTCGAAGATTCGGATCGGACTCACCAGAAAAAGTGTCTTTGGATTCTTTTGTTGGACAAATGGTCGAATCGGTTAAATTGCCGGTTTAATCGAATAAAAATAAAAGGAAAAATTATGAAAAAAATATGTTTGGTTTTAGGATTGGTTTTAATAACTGCAAATGTCACTGGATGCACAAAGTGTGAAGTCGAACCATTAGTCGAAGAAAATCATAAACTGATTGTGCCAAAAAATTTCGGCCAAATGCCAAAATAATAAAGCTGCTTTATTATTGGGATTTTTTGTGCTATAATATAAATGATAGTTCAAACATCAAACCTTAAAAGGGGTATATTATGAATGACGACAAAATGAATGAAAATCTGGATTTGTTAAATCTGGACGAAGAAGTAGAAATGGAATCTTTGCCAGAGGCAGATTTATTTGCCGAAAACCCACGACCAAAAAAACCTTGGTTATTGATTGGCGTTGGTATTGGTATTTTTGTTTTGGCTTCTTTTATTATCATTGGATTTATGAAATCTGATTCATCTTCTTCGATCGAAGTTGATTTGGACGGACCTTCAACAGTTTCTGTTGAAATGCCAGAACATATGATTGTTCCAGACAGACCAAACGTCAGAACAGTCCAAGTTGTGCAACAACCGGCTCAACAAGTTCAAAGAGTTCAAACAATCCAAACTGTGCAACCACAACAACCTGTTCGTGCGGTGCCAGTTCGTGAAGTCCAAGATAGAAAAAATGTTATGTTTAACCAAAATGCAGGTGCGGCGGCAAAACCAGTCGCCCAACCTGCGGTTAAAACAGCAGAACCAGTTCAAAGACAGGTCGTTAAAACTACAACAACAACTGTTAAAAAACCAGAACCGTTAAAAACAACTGTTAAAAAAACAACAACAACACCTGCGGCATCTGCAAACTGGTATGTTCAATTGGGTTCGTATTCAACAAAAACATCTGCGGATAATGCGGCAAAAAAATTACAAACAAAACATCAAAGCCTGTTAAAAGATAAAAGAATAATTGTAATGTCCGCTGTTTTGCCAAATGGTAAAACAACACATCGCTTGCGTGTGCCTTTTGCGAAACAAGTTGACGCCAAAGGTTTTTGTTCCAATTCAAAATCAGATGGATTGGATTGCTATGTTGCAAAATAATAAAATATAAATACGGAGATAAATTATGAAATTTGGATGGCTTGAAATATTACTTATACTGGTATTGGTTTTAATTTTGTTTGGTCATAACAAAATCCCAGGGTTAATGAAAAATATGGCAAACGGAATTAACATTTTCAAAAAAGAAATGAATTCCAAATCAAATAAAAATGATGATAAAAAACCAGCAAAAAAACCGGTAAAAAAAACTGTTAAGAAAAAATAATATTATCAAAATGCAAAAAAATACGGGGAAAAATTCCCCGTTTTTTTTATTCGTGACTTTCACGTTCTTCTTGTTCTTCGATTGTCAGTGTTGCCAATGGACGTGCAACCATTCGTAAAATACCGATTTCGTCCCCTGATAAAACACTGTAACCAAAAGTCCCATTTTCCAAACGGTCCAATGCCAAATTTATTTTATTCAATAAATTATTATTTCTTTGGGATAATTTTAACTCTTTAATCATTTCTTGTTCAAAATTTGAATTATCCATATCATCTCCAACACCACCGGAACGACTTTTTTCGACGATACGTACCGAGCTTAAAACATCGTTGACTTGATTTTCTACTTCCATTTTTTGTTGCATTAACAAATTATAAAAATAAGCTTTTTGTTCAACGCACATATATTCTTCGTTTTTCTTTGGAATATATTTTGGTGCCAATTCAATAGTTTTGTAATCTTTGTTTGCCATTTTTATTTAACCTTTTAATTCTGAAATCCAGACAGAAAGTGTGTCCATATCCATTACGCCTGATCTGGATTCTATCAATTGTCCGTCTTTGAATGCAAGAACATTTGGTATGCTGCGAATTCCATATTTTGCAGCAGTTTTGCGATTCGCTTCGTCCAGTTCAAATTTTACGAAATTAACACCTGAAATTTCTTTGGCTGCGGCTTCGAATGTCGCCCCAAATACCTGACACGGGCCACACCATGGTGCCCAAAAGTCAACCAGCGTAAGACCTGTTGATACTTTTGATTCAAAATTTGCATCATTTGCATGTTCTATACTCATATCATTCTCCTTGGTTGATATTTGTTCAGAGTTTAGTATAATCAATAAATAAATCAAGGGAAAATACACAAAATGACAAAAATCATATATATGGATGCGGCAGCCAGCAGTCTTAAATTTCAAAGCGTCATAGATACGCAAATTGATTTCGTTAAAAACCACTATGCAAATGCAGGGCGGGGGGTGTGTCAAAATACACAATACGTTGACAATATGATTCAAAATAGCCGGTCAAAAGTTGCTAAATTTATTGGTGCAAACACCGATAACATTGTATGGACTGGTGGTACAACCGATTCTATGAACCGCATAGTTCGAATGATTACAAAATTTATGAATAAAAAATTGGATGTTGTTGTGTCTGATTTGGATCATCATTCCGCCAGATTGCCATGGCAGATTTTAAAAAATGAAAATCTTTGCGATTTGTCCGTCGCCCAATTGGACGATGAATATAATTTAACTTTGAACAATATCAAAACTATGGATGTTTTGGTTATAACGGCTATGTCTAATGTTTTGGGAAATCAACAGGATGTTAAAAAAATAATTAAGGATGCAAAAAAAATAAACCCAAATGTTATTACAATTGTTGATGCGGCACAATTTGTCGTTCACAAAGATATAAACTGCCACGATTTTGATTGTGACTTTTTATGTTTTTCCGGACATAAAATGGGTGCAGATACAGGTGTCGGCGTTATGTATGTCAAAGACGTTAATAAATGGACACCCGATAATTTCGGGGGGGGGATGGTTATTCGTATCGAAGACGAAGACATTGAATTGGCAACAGGTGCCCATAAGTTCGAAGCAGGTACATTACCTCTTACCCAGATTGCCGGAATGTCGGCCGCAATTGATAATATGACCGAATGGGAAAATACAAAAAAATTGAACGAATATTTTTACGAAGAATTATCAAAAATTGACAGGGTTAAAATTTTAACGAATAAAAATTCATCGCTTGTGACTTTTGTAATTGACGATATGCATTGTTTGGATTTTGGTGCCTTAATCGGTGCAAATGGTATTTGTTTGCGTGTAGGAAATATGTGTGCAACCTGGATTCATGAAAAATTGGGTGTAACTGGCACGATAAGAATTTCAACAGGATGGTGGAACACAATGGATGAAGCCGAAAAAGTTGTAACAACAATTAAAAAAACATTGGGGTAAATATAATGGTAAAAATCGACGATATAATAAAAGCATTACAAACAGTTTACGATCCTGAAATACCGGTTAATATATGGGATTTGGGTTTGATTTATGATATCGATATTGGGGAAGATTTAATTCGTATTAAAATGACTTTTACCAGTCCGACATGTCCCATGATGGAAGAAATATTAGATATGGCGAAAAATGCGGTTGCATCTGTATCGGATAATAAACCGGTCGTTATCGATTTGGTTTGGGAGCCAATATGGGATTTATCAAAAATGTCGGACACCGCAAAATTGGAATTAGATTTAACAGAACACGGATGGTAATTTAACAAAAGAGGTATAATATGCAGTGGGAAAAAATTAAAACTATTTTATCACAAATGGAAAACCCTGTTGAAAAATTGGAAATTGTTATGGATCTGGGCAAGGGTTTAAAAGAAATACCAAAAGATTGTGAAAGTTATGAAATCAAGGGTTGTGCATCATTGGTAAAAATATGCAATAAAGATTCACAATTTTATGGATTTGCCGATTCGTCTTT
>CAYIZJ010000017.1:0-17367 GCA_964368045.1 uncultured Muribaculaceae bacterium | reverse complement strand
GAAGATATGTTTCGTATTCTGGTAATTCGGCCTGAATTTGGGCACGGTTTTTTTCGGTGATTTTATTTTTTAAAACTTCCGTTGCTGTATCCCATAATTTATATGCTTTGTCTGTTTTGATAACAGTGTTCCATTGTTCTTGCATACTTAAATTATTTTTCAACGCATCTTTGATGCCCTGACGCCATTCCAGACCAAATTGTTTTACCAATTTATGGTCCATAATTGCTTTTAATCCCTCATAGCTGGCAACAAATTTGTTCAACGCATCAGATAAAGATTTAATTTCTTCGTCCGACAATTCAACGGATGCCATATTTTCGTTCATCATACCACCATAAGGCATCAATTCTGGGGATACAGAATTCATAGCGGTTTTGCCGGATTTTAAATTTTGAATATGTTCGGATAAATTCGCACCAGTGGGCAAGTTTTGTAATTCGGATAAAACTTCATCCGTTGCTTCGTTTACAAAGATTTCGTTAACCGCCTGCCATCCGCCCAGTATCACGTGTTGTTGGCGATACAGGTTTAACAGCTTTTGTGCAACTGTGTTTGTTCTCGGTTTCATATTCTCTCTTCGCTTTGATTATTATTTTAATTTAATCATAACAATTTTGTGAATTGTTTCAAATGAAACTTTTTCGTTTGATACCGGAACAACACCATATAATTTGCCTTTGGAATCTTTTTCAACGATTGCGATTTTGGCGTCTGCTGAATCTTCCATTTCCATTTTGCCGAACTTTGCATTGATAAATAATGCCATATCGCCAACTGCTGGTTTTTGTTCTGCATCTGCGAATAATTCACCACTGGATGGTATTGTACCAAATAATGGTGTTGTGCCCAAATGAATTGCGTATACACCTTTTTTGGCTTCTAAATCTTGGGGAACGACAATCATTTTTTTATCGGACTTTTTAAAAGCGATACCTTTTTTCGAAGCTGTTCCAAATACGGGTGCCAATTTGTTTCTTGCACTGTTGTACAGTTTAACACCATACAGTCCGCCTTCTAAATCGATGTCGGACACAGGATTTCCTGGAACCAATACGGATTTCAATTTTTCTTTTACTTTGTTAATCTGTTGGTTTAATTCGCCGGATTTATACATATTTGCGATTTTATCCAACATTTCGGCACTGGTCATATTAAAAGATTTTGCCAATGGTTCGATTTCGTCTTCGTAGACTTCACGTTGTCCGATTTCGATTTTATGATATACGGACAAAGTCATCCCAGCATCACGGGCAGAATTAGCAATAGTTTTACCACTGGTTTGGCGAATTTTGCGGATTCCGCTGCCAAAGATTTTTAAACCACCGTTTTCATTTGTGGTTAATCTGCGTTTGATTTCGTTTTGCCAAACATCGGCAACTTCGTCGGATTCTTTGATGAAAATATCGGAAAGTTTGCATCCCAAAATATTGCAAACATTTAACAATTGGTTTTGGTTTAATCTGCGAACGCCTTTTTCAATTTTTGAAATAGCTGATAAAGAAAGCTTTGCCTGACGGGTTAATTCGGTCATTTTCATACCGATTCCCAGTCTGATTTTTCTTATATTATTAGGAAATATGATTTCTTCTTGTGCCATCTGGTCGCTCCTTTGTCTGTAATGTTGACAAAATAATAATAGAAATTTAATGTTTTTGCAAGTAAAAAAGAATATTAGATATTATCAGGAATTTCATCCGAATCAAAAGTATCAACAACAGGTTCTGGGTTCATATATACTTGATCGGTTGCTTGTGCAAAAGAATTTTGATATGTTTCTTCTTCGACGTCTTCGAATAAACTGTATTCGCCTTTGAATGCCAGTGTAACTGTTTCGGTTTTACCGTGTCTGTTTTTTCCGATAATGATTTCGGCCTTGCCACGGTTACGTTCGATTTCGTTTGCTATTTCGGCGGCTTTGTTTGCGTCTTTGATGCCACGGATTTTCTTTTCCTGTGCCTGATAATAATCGGCACGATATGTAAACATAACGATGTCAGCGTCCTGTTCGATGGATCCTGATTCACGTAAATCTGATAATTGTGGGCGTTTGTCTTCACGGCTTTCGACACTACGGGACAGCTGTGATAGGGCGATGACCGGAACATTTAATTCTTTGGCTATCATTTTTAAACCACGGGTGATTTCGGAAATTTCCTGAACACGGTTTTCGGATTTTTTGCCCCCAGGGGATGTCATCAATTGCAAATAGTCAATAACAATAAGCGATAGTCCATGTTTCCGAGCAATTCTGCGGGCACGGGTTCGCATCATCGGTACAGACATCGCAGCCGTATCGTCAAAGAACAGTGGCACATTGGACAAAGCATCCGCAAATTTTGACATTTTTATCATTTCTTCGTCGGTCATAGATCCGTTACGAATAGATGTTTGGTTAATTCTGGATTGGGACGATAAAATACGAGCCGCCAACTGAGTGGCTGACATTTCAAGACTGAAAAACAAAGCTGCCCCGTTACATTTTTTATTCGCACGTCCCGCCAAAATGGCACTGGCTGCATTAAATGCAACGTTCATAGCAAATGCGGTTTTTCCCATCGCAGGACGACCAGCAATGATGATAAGGTCTGATTTATGAAGTCCACTTAGCGATTTATCCAAATCGGTAAATCCGGTCGTTAATCCGGACAAAGACCCGTCGGCCTTGTGTGCTGTCTCGGCTTCTTCTAATGCTAATTTCAAAGCGTTTGAAATCGGCATCGTTGTTTTTTCCGAATTTCCTGTCATTGCCAAATCAAACAGCTTTTTTTCGGCCGATTCAATCTGGGCAGATGCAGGGTTTTCAATGTCTTCGGTAAACGCACAGTCGGATATATCCTGACCGATATTTATCAACTGACGACGAATTGCGTTTTCAAAAACAATGTTTGCATATTGTTCAACGTTTACAACAGTTGAACCCGCACCCGCCAATTGCGAAAGATAATCAACACCGCCAACAGATTCCAGAACACCTTGTTGTTCCAAATAGTTTTTAGCCGTAATAATATCGAATGGAATACCGATTGAAAACTGTTTTTCCGCCAGTTTATAAATTTCTTGGTGGGCGGGATGTGTGAAATGTTCAAAAGTTAAAAATTCGCCGATTCGTTCCAACGCACGGTTGTTCATCAAAACCGCAGCCAAAACAGCTTGTTCGGCTTCTAGGTTTGTTGGCAAAGTTTTAGGGGTAAAATCCATGTTGTTAAGCATACATCAAAATTTAAATAATTCAATATCTTTTTTAAAAGGATATAAACAATTAAAAATTCCAATTCAGGATAAAGACGGCAACCCCGTGTGGCCTGAATTGTTCCCAGCCAGCAAAATTGAACAAATGCGTGAAATGGTTGGGCTTCGTCATTTTTCTTCGCAGATGATGTTGGAATACGTTTCCGAAGAAAAGCTGCGGCTGGATCCGGGAGCTTTGCATTTTTATTCGGATTTATTCGATGTGCGTACCGCAAAAATAGGGGATCATATAATAACAGGTGCCGCCCTATATTGGGACCCGTCCGCTGGACGACAAAGTTCCGACAGCAGCGTTTGCGTTCTGGTTTACAAAGACGATAAAAATCGTTTGGCTTTTATTCATGATATTGTGTATTTAAGAATTTCGGATTCGGATATGCACCCATTGGCAACACAATGCAAAATGGTTTTGGATTTTATGCGAATGCACAGCATCAGAAAAATCGCAATCGAAGTAAATGGCTTGGGGAATGCTTTGCCGGAAATATTAACACAAACTGCAACAAAATTGGGGCAACCCGTAATCGTTCAAAAAATAGTCAATCATCAAAGAAAAGAATTAAGAATTTTGGATTCTTTGGAACCTTTGTTATCAACGGGGCGATTGTTTGTTCATAACAAAATTCAATCAACCCCGTTGTTATCGGAAATGTTGGGTTGGTCGCCGATTGGCGGTAATCAACATGACGACGGATTGGATGCTGTGTCGGGGGCGTTACGGATAACACCGTGCGTTGTTCGTGGATTGGGCAGCGTCAATAAAATTATAAAAGCAAATACAAACTTTAAAATATAAAGGATATAAAATGAAAAACAAAATAAACGAAATGTATAAAAAGGCTTTGAATTGCCAAAACATTTGGTTAAACCGGTGGGACAGTGCAATTCGTTACACTATGCCGACCTGTGACGAAGAAATTGCAACATTGTATGACGGTACTGCATCGGATGCTGTTGATAATTTGGCGGCCAGTATTTATTCTTTGCTGACACCACCTGAATCTTTGTGGTTGAATCTGGTTCCAGAAAGCAATGAATCACCAGATGCCGAAAATGCCACCAAAGTTTTGCGAAATCATTTAAATGATTCAAATTTTTATACAACTATACATCAATGCTATTTGGATTTAGTTGTGTTGGGAACTGCGTGTTTGTTTATGTCGGAAAACCCGATTGGTTCGGCCAGTGCTTTTTCTTTTACCGCCGTTCCGATGAAAGACATCGCAGTTCTGCCAAATGCAGTCTTTCACACCAGTTCTATGACTATTTCGGAAATCGCAGAAAAATATCCAAATTGGGCGATGCCGAATTCTATAAAAGACTCTTTGAAAACAAATCCCGAAATGGAATTAAAGCTGGTTCAGGCACTGATAGGTAAAGAATGGACAGCTTGGATTGATGTCGGTGGTGATTTTGAAAATAATATTGTATCAACGGGGGTATTTGAAACAAATCCATATATGATATTTCGTTGGTCGGTTTCATCTGGCGAATTATATGGAAGGGGGCCTGTATTAAAAGCATTGCCCGATATTAAAACCGCAAACAAAGTCGTTGAACTGGTTTTGAAAAACGCAACCATAGCCGTCAGTGGTATATGGCAGGCCGATGACGATGGCGTTATAAATTTATCTAATATTAACCTGACCCCTGGGGCAATTATACCAAAGGCGGTGGGCAGTTCTGGTTTGACACCTTTGGCCAGCGGTGCGGACTTTGATGTATCACAGATAATATTAAAAGACCTGCGGGAAAGAATAAGACATTCAATGTTGGCCGACAGACTGGGTATGTTATCTGAAAAAGAAATGACCGCAACTGAAATTGTCGCCCGCAGTGCTGATATGATGCGAATATTGGGTGCGACATATGGACGTTTGTTACATGAATTTATCCGTCCTTTATGTGAAAGGGGATTACAAATACTATCCAGAAGGGGATTGATAGAAAAGATATCATTAAATACGGACGCATCATTGCAATATATCGCCCCGATTGCACAGCTAAGCAAAGAGGTAGAATACAATGAATAAAGAATTGGAAAAAAGCTTTGCCCGATGTTTTTCGGACTTTGACGGTAAAACAGTGTTGGATTATTTGCGAAGCATTACAATCGAAAGATATCTGGGCCCAAACGCAACGGATTCAGAATTAAGGGGATTAGAAGCCCAAAGAGCATTAGTTCATTTAATTTGCAATACTATAAAAAAAAGGGGGTAAATAAAATGACTTTGTCACAAAGCCCCGTGATGGGCATATTCGAAATAATAAAAGAAAGCTGGTTTTTAATCGCCTTTGTGGGCGGGATGATATATTGGGCTGCCCGCCAAGAATCGGCTTTGGCTTTTATTCAAAAAGACGACGCACGTATAACTGCGCTGGAAAACAGAACGATGTTTTTGGAAAGCGGATTTTCGGATTTAAAAATAAATATTGATTTAATCAAAGAAGATTTACAGTTAATTAAAATGGCTGTAATCAAATAAAAAAAAACGGGGGAAATTCCCCCGTTTAAATATCTTATTTGCAAGAATCGATCATTCCTGAAATAGACAAAGCTTTTACTAATACGAAATCGTATTGGCATTTTCCTGATTGATATGACCCTGTGCATGCGCCCAAGACTCCTACTGCAACCAATGCTAATAATGCTTTTTTCATTTTTGCTCCTTTTTTTAGTTTGGTTTGTTGTTAAAACTTTTTTATTTTACCACAATTTGATTCCGGTTTCATTATATTTGTTATTCTTCTTTGAAGGCAATAAGAATAAAATCAAAGCACCGCCATAAGTAACAAATGTAACCCAAACGCCAATCATAAATTGTGTGTAATTTAATACACCTTCGATTTGTGCAACAGCCATTGCCATTGCGGACAATAACAACCCAGAAAAGCACAAGAAGAAGAACAGGGCCAAAAACCAGCCAGATAAACCAATATCATGTAAACGGCGGATTTTTAACGATAACATAGGAATTATTAAAAGTAACGAAATTACATAATTCATCCAAGCAAAAGGTGAAACGATTGTGTTTAATAAAACAACAAACAATACAACCCACCAAAATTCAGAACGGGACGCACGTGATTGGAAATCAAAAGTGTTGCGGAAAAAAGCAACGACAGCCTGCACGGGTGTTATCATTTTTTTTGTGGATGTTTTAGTTTTTTCAACTTTGTTAATTTTCACAGGTGCTTTTTTTGCAACTGGTTTCTTTTTTTCGGTAATTTTTGTGTTTTTTACCATATTATTCCATCCCTTTTTTATTTAATAATTTTTATTATAAACATTTTTGTTTTATATGCAAGTCTTTATCCAATATATTTTCCAACCCACAATGCACATCATATCAAACCGACTGCGTCCCATCCATTTTGTTTTTAACAGGTACGTTTCAGCACTGCGACGAAGCCGCACCGCCTGTTTTGTTGATATAGAATCCATTGCAATATCGATTGACTTACGTCTTTTGACTTCGATAAAAACCATCAAATCATTTCGGCGAGCTATGATATCAATTTCAGCACGGCCGGTTTGTTTTCCTGTGATATATCTGGATTTAACAATTTTAAACCCATGCAGTCTTAAATACATCTTGGCCAAAAATTCTGCAAACAATCCAGATTGATAAGAATTTTTTTTAACCATTTTTTATCCTTTAAAAAGAATACGGTTTGGCTTGGAAATTTTCCCGTGCGGTTTTAACATTTTGTGCCGCATCCGAAGCATTTCGACCCATGTCAACCAAATCCAAAGAACCATAATATGCAGTCATCATAGGTTCATAAGAATTCGCAGATGTAATCCATTTGTCGTTGCCCGAATTTGGTGCCCCGTATTTATCCAAAACATTTTGCCAAAAAGCCAGAATCTTTTTTTGACGTTGGTTTTCAAATTTTTCTGCCGACCCCTGTAATTCATTCACATCATTATTATAAACAATTCTCCATACGACGTTGTTTGTTGCATTACTGGTGAAATATATATCAATTGATTCACCTGTTTCAGGACGTACCAAGTGCATTTGTGAAGCATATAAAACACCACGATTTACAGCATATGTTTTTATGCATTTTTCCAATTCGTCCGGTACATAAATTCCTTGTTCACGGCATTCATAGTCGAAATTATATTTCCAATCATTGTGCATTGTGTAAATAATACTGTTGTCTTTTCGTGGGTCGTATAATGATTTTCCTTTGTAAAAAATATTTTGAACTTCTTCGAAAGGCATCCCCAAAAATACACCGGATATGTCAAAGTTTGAAACTTCTTTGGATTTTGCACCAGAATTTAATTTAACAGGGGTTGATAAAACATCTGGATTGTTATTTTCAACAATTGCAAAATTATCAAAGCTGAATTCAGTATCGCTGACCGCAAAAACCATAGCTGGGTTTAACATAACCAACGTTAAAATTGACATAAAAAATATTTTTATTTTATTCATTTTTATTAAATCTTTTGTTCTTTTAATTCGTCCACACGGAATCTGAATATTGCCGCAGGATTTTTGCCGGAATCCAAATATTTTTGGATATTAAATTCTTGGCCATTTAAAGTGTCACGGAATTGATTTTCAAACGATATTTTTATAAAGAAAACATCATTTGTTATTTCAGGTTTATAATTCATATCATTTGATTCCACCCAAGTTTTTAATTCATATGGGACTTCCAGATAATCTCCGTTTTGAACGATTTCGCTGGAAACACGTGCCAATCGATAAACTTTGTTTTGTGACATTGTTTTAATTTCATTTGCAACTGTTGATTTCCATTCTTTGAAAATGGCAGGCGTTGTAATTATCGACAAAGGTGAATTATTTTGGGTTCGAATTTGTATGTTTTTATCATCAGGTAATACATAAAAATATTCAAAAACAAAATTACGGATAAGTCTGTCACGCAAAACCAATTCGGATATGTCGGATGCAGGAATAGGGTTGTCGACCCGTTGTTCGGACATATTGTTTGGTTGAAATATAAAACTGGATACTTCGATTTTATCCGTTGTGTCGAAAATGACGCTGGTAAAATACAGCAAGCCACCCGTCGTAATCAGGATAAAAAGACCGATAAAAAATAGCATTATTTTCTTCATTGTTCCATCCGATATGCGTTAAAGTCCGAAATATAAAATCCCATAGTTTGTGGATAATTTATAGGCGATCGATTAACTGTTATAAATACTCGTATATAAAATTCTTCGCCTGAATTTGAAACGACCGTGCCACGTGCGACCCAATTTCCGCCGCCCGCTGTGATTTGCGAAGTGCGAACAATTTCCAAATTATTTTCATTCAATGTCCACATTTCTTTTTTTGATTGTCTGTCTTCGTAATCAGGGATTACTTTGTCGGCAAACTTCATATAAACATCGTCCGATACGGAACAAGATATGGAACACTTTCTGGAACCAAATAAAATATTTTCATCGTTTGAACAATAACTGACATCGCATTTTTGCCAAGCCACATTATTATCGTCCGTGTTTGAACCGATTGTAAACCAGTCTTTGACAGTATTGGCGATTAAAGATTCTTGGACTGTTTGATAAACAGTTTGAATGTTTTGGTCTTGTTCTTTGCCGACGACCGACCATACGCCTGTTTCGGGATTGGTTGAAATTAAATAAGGGGATACTTTTTTCGATGCAATCGACCAAATTATAATCACACATAAATAAATGGATACAAAAAACATAACAAAAATCCCGATAGCCATAGCACGAGATATTGCAATTTTTTTTCCGGCGGTAAAAGCCGTGGTATTATAATTATCTGGATAGTCCAAAATTTGCCCCTTTTGATGGATAAAAATTTATCGGGGGATTTTATGCTTGGTAAACCATGATACAAGCACAAGGGCTTAATTTCAATTCATCTGTTGAATATCCAACACCCACAGGATCTGCATCATAAACCTGACCGCATCCGGCCAATGCAACTGCGAATAAAACTCCTAAAACAGCTTTTTTCATTTTTTTTCCTCTCTTTTTTGTGAATAATTTTCCAATTTTTGTTTTATATAATAGATTATAGAAAAATCAAAGCCATATCGTCAAGGCGAAAAATATAATAATGAAGACTTGACAGTTATGATAAATAGTGTTTATAATTGCTTTGTAATAATAAAACAGAGGAAAAATGTCAGACGATATTCCAAGTTATATGATAAATAGTTTCTTTGAAGAAGAATACGATATAAAAAATAGAAAAAATCAACACGTCGCAAAAATTTTTGCATCAAAAACAAAAAATCCAAATGTTATAGGAAATGTTTATATGATACATGGTTATGGTGGTTCAATTATGGAACCTTGTTTGTATGACATCAAAGAAAACGCACTGGAATTGGGATTTAATGTTATTGGTATTGAAACCGATTGTATGTCTGCTATGAATCCAGAAAAAAAAGCAGATGAAATGACTTTGGATAATCATAAATCAGCGATTTTCCATTCTTTGGTTTTTTGTAAAAATAATAAAGAATTTAAATCAAATAATAACATAGTTTTTGCTCATTCGATGGGTGGTCGTGCTTTGGCGGATTTGGTTTTGAAAAATAAAAAATTAAAAGAATTTTTTAATACTTATTATTTTTTGAATCCTTATTTTATGACCCCGCCAAAACTTTTGAAAATCAAAGGCACACCAGTTTGGGACAGATTCAAAAATACACCACAAAAAGAATACAGAACTATTCGTGGCGTTGAATATATGGTGTTTAAAAGAATTCTAAACTATGATGTTGCAGCATTTCCACCGTTTGATAATATGACTATGACGGAAATGACCGAAACAATATCAAAAGGCTGGGGCGATGTTCCTGTGCATTTTGTTTTGGGCGGCGATGATTTGCCAAGTTATAAAAATTATGAAACAAACTATAATTTGGTTAATTTGTTAAACATCCCAAATAAAAGTATGCACATCATTGCGGGTGCAGATCATTTTTTTGATAATACAAAATCTGAATATCACAAATTTTTAAAAACACAATTGCAAAAACCGGCCCAAATAATTCGATAAAAAAGGCGATTTTATATCGCCTTTTTTTTATTACTTAGAATTGTGTTTCAAACGAAAGCAAGAATGTTTGTTCTTGGTCATATTCGTTCAATTTTAACGGGAATCCCCATGAAAAGTTCATAGGCCCCATCGGAGTATTCCAATAAACACCAAATCCAACTGATGTTCTTAAATCGGAATCGATATAGTTTGGTTGACCTGCGTATGTATAATCTTCCTTTGGTGGTTTACCCAAAATACCATAGTCTGCGAAAACAAATCCTTTGATTTGATATTCGTCTGGGATAAATATTGGAAAATTCAACTGAGTCGATTCGCTGGCAACCCATAATCCACCAAGAGCATAATGCATATTCGACCAATTACGGCTTCCGACACCTGCAACATCAAACCCACGTAAAGATTCCCCACCCAAAAAGTAACGATATGATCTGGATATATAATCGCCGTTCAAAGGTTGAATTAAACCAAAATCCAACGTTGATTTTAATTGCCATCTGTCATCAAAGAAATTATATAATCCAACAACATCAGCATTGTATCGCATAAAGTTTTCGGTACTGCCGAATCCTGTGTACGAAACACCAAAATTCGCAACGATTCCAGTGTGGGTATTTTGTGAAAAGTTTGTGTCCAAATTGTAATATTTGAATCCTGTTCCCAATGTGAACAATCGTGCGTCAGTCCAATCGGTTTGAATGTCATAATTTTGATCGAACGTTGCAGATAATCTAACATTTTGTGTCCAGTTATCTGTTAATCTCCAACCCAATCTGGTTGATGCGATAAATGAATTACGATCGTACCCATAACTTCCCAGCGAAGAATAGTTATACATTGTATATGATAAATCAAATCCCGCAGACAAAGAACGATCAAATAAATATGGTTCTGTAAAGCTTAGCAATGCTTGGGATTGGTATTCAGCAACCGATCCTTTTAATTGTAAAATTTGTCCACGTCCCATAAAGTTTGTTTCGGTTATTCCCGCATCAACCATAAATCCATTGATATTTGACCATCCAAATCCGCCGGATAATTCACCTGTTGGTTGTTCTTCGACTGTGATGTCCAAATTCATTAAATTTTCGCCCGCAATTCTGGTCGGGGAAATTTTAACGTCTTTGAAGTATTTGGTACGCATCATTTGTTGACGACCTTGTTCAATTGTTTGTAACGAAAACGGGTCACCCGGACGCATAGGTAATAAATGATCAATCACACTGTCGAAAGTTCTGACATTTCCGAAAATGTTAATCGTGTTTATATAAATACGATTTGTTTTTTCGATTTCAAAAACCAAATCAACTGTGTTTGTTTTGTCGTTCTTTTTTGGTACAGGGTTAACATTTATAAAAGCATAACCATATTCCGCAACAGCGGTACGTAAATCGGAAATAGTTTTTTCAACTTTATCGATATTATATGTTTCACCTTGTTTTGCTGCCAATACTTCGTTCAATGCACTTTGTGGCACATCATCAAAAGGATTTTTTATAGATATTTTACCAAAGTTATATTTTTCGCCTTCATCCATTGTGATTTTTACCGAATAATATTTTCGATCAGTTGTGAAATTGCCTTCGGATTTTGTGACTTTGAAATCTATATAACCCTGACGCAGATAAAATTGTCTTAACATATGTTGGTCGTATTGAATGCGGTCTGAATCATAAACGTCAAATTGATTCATAATTTTCCACCAACGATATTCACTGGATAAAATTTCAGATTGCAAAACATCCGCACCAAAAGTTTCGTTGCCTTCGAATTCGATGTTTTTGATATATGTTGGGCGACCTTCGGTTATTTCGTATACAACGTTCACCTGATTGTTATCTGCTTTGATTTTTTTTGGTTCAACTTTTGTTCCAAAAAATCCTTTGCGTTGATATAAAACCAATAATCTTTGAACGTCTGCACCGATTACAGATTCATCATAATAATCTCTTTTTTCCAATCGGATTTCTTTTTTCAAATCATCCGTTGAAATATCATCATTGCCTTCGACTGTTATTTGGTCGACTATTGGTGCTTCGGTTAAAACTATTTTCAAAACCCCATTTGATAATTTTGTTGAAACGTTTGAAAAATACCCTGTTTTTTGCAATTTTTTTGCCAATTCATTGATGTCTTGGTCATTTAAATTGTCGCCAATTTCAACATCCGACATAATACGAACGGATTCTTTATCCATACGAGTATTTCCAACAATGTCGATTTTTGACACGGTTGCCGCACGTGCGGAACCAAAGGCAAAAAAAGCAAACGCCATAACAGATAAAATTTTAATTTGATTATTCATAGTTTTTATATTCCCTCGGGTATTTATTTATCTTAGCTGAACACACGCACCAAATCGTTCCACATCGTCAGTGCAAATAGTCCCAGTATCAATATCCAGCCCGACATAATTGTAATTTCTAATGCACGGCCTTGTAATTTTTTTCCTGTAATCGCTTCGACAATAATCATCAGTAAATATCCGCCGTCCAACACAGGCAAAGGCAATAAATTTATCACAGCCAAATTAACGGATATCAAAGCAATAATAGCCAGCAGAGCAAATATACCCACACTTAACGCCTGACCTGAAATTTGTGCGATGGTTATAAAGGAGCCCAATTGTTCGCTGGATCTTTCGCCGGTAATAATTTGTTTTAATACAATCAACAAAGTTTTTGATTGAACATAAGTTTCACGAGTCCCCGCATACATTGCAGAAAATACATCTTTTTTACGCATTTCGGTTTTGCTGCCGTCGGCAATCAATCCCCATTTTTCCATTGGTTGAATTTCGACTTGGACCAATTTTTCATCACGGATTAAAACGATGTCTGCGGGTTTGTTTGCGCCCAATTCTTTGGCAATTAAAATTTCGCCCCAGTTTGTAACCTTTGCATCATTTATGCGAACAATTGTATCGCCCGCTTTAATCCCTGCATCAAATGCTGGGCTTTCTTGGACGACTTGTGCGATGACCGGTAATTGAATTTGTTTTGGTTGAAAAATAAAAGTTCCCGTATATATAACCCACGCCAACAAGAAATTCATAAATACACCAGCGGAAATAATAACAAATCTTTTCCACAAAGATATGGATAAATAATGTCCGACTTTTTTCTTTTCAGGCAAATCATCAAATGCCTTTGGATTGAACATATCGCTTTGGCCATAAATCGAAACAAATCCGCCCAATGGCAAAGCTGCTATTTTCCATTTTGTTCCGTGTTTATCGTGCCATTGAATCAGGGCAGGCCCAAAACCAATTGAAAAAGTATCAACACGAACACCAGCCCAACGTGCCGCCAAAAAATGTCCCAGTTCGTGAACGAATATCACAATACCCAATACTATGATAAGTGCGATAATTGTTAATAATATACTCATAATTTTATTTCCTTCCTAAATTTTGTCTTTGCTAAAAAGTTACAAGCCAAATAATAGGCAAGACATAAATCCAACCATCAAATCTGTCTGTGAATCCACCGTGACCTGGGATAATAGTTCCAAAATCTTTGATGTTTAATTTTCTTTTTAACCAGCTGGCGGTTAAATCACCGTATTGGGACAACAATGAAACGCTGATACCTATCCACATCAGTTCTGCCATAAAAGTATCCGCACCCAAATATCCGTATGAAATCGCCCCAATAGTACCGATAATGATACCCATTATTTGTCCGCTCCAGCTTTTGTTTGGTGATACATTTTCCCACATTTTGTCGCCACCGATAATACGGCCGAAAAACCAGGCCCCAACATCAGCCAAACTGATGGTCATTAACATTAACAACATAACCCATGGTCGGCTGGATACTTCGAATGCGGCCACACCCAAAATAACCAAAAAAATCGCCCAATGCAAGAAAAGACCAAATTTTACAGGTTTTGTTTTTGTTTCGGCTTTTTTGCATTTCAAAAATGTTGAAATCATTTCATAACCCATACCGGCGATAATAATCATTGCCAATATACGCACCCCCGGAATACCAAAATATTCCAAAGCAGCCGCAATGACATATGCCAAAATCAATCCACCACTTGCGATTATTCGCATCTTTGTATTGCTTAACTTATTCATATCAATTGATTTAGCTTTTTTTATAATTTTCTTCATTTTATTTACCTTTGCCTGAATAGTTTTTTTTCTTTCCGCCACCGAATCTGCGATCACGGGTTGTGTATTCATTCAAAACTTTTGTCCATAATTTTTCGCTTTTTACTAATTCTGGCCAGTGTTCTGGGATGAACATCAATTCAGCGTACGCCAATTTCCATAATAAAAAGTTCGATATTCTGTATTCATTGCTGGTTCTGACCATTAAATCAATAGGTAACAATTCCCCTGTGTCCATCAATGATTCAAAGCCTTCTTTATCAACGGCTTGTCCATTTTCGATTGCAACATTAACAGCGTTTACAATTTCGTCTTGGCCGCCATAATTCAAAGCAAATACAACGGTTCCTGCTGTGTTTTCTGCGGAATCGGCTTCTAATTTATCGCATGCGTCGGCCAATTTTTTTGGCAATCTGTCACGTGTTCCGATAATACGATAGCGGATGTTTTTTTCCAAAGCATTTTTCAAATTGTTTTGCATTTCGCTGTAAAACAAGTCCATTAAAAAGTTGACTTCTTCGTCGCTGCGACTCCAATTTTCGGTTGAAAATACAAAGAATGTAATTGTTGATACACCTTTGGCAATAAACCAATCGACCAGACCTTCGAAATTTGCGATGCCGGCTTTGTGTCCTAATAAAGGTGCCATACCACGGTTTTCAGCCCATCTGCGGTTACCATCACAAATAAAAGCGATATGATTTGGTATTTTTTGAATTACAGGTGTAGTGGCCTGTGGTTTTGGTTTAAAAATTTTAAACATAATGCGTTTCCTTGAAAAAAAAGATGGTTTATTATACGGACATAATGTCGATTTCTTTTTGCTTTGCAACTGTGTCAATTTCAGCTGTTTTTGCATCGAACACTTTTTGAATATTGTCTTCGTATTGTCTTTGTTCGTCTTCGGAAATTTCTTTATCTGTTTGTGCACGTTTAATTTTGCTCATCGCATCTTGGCGAATATTACGAATAGAAATTTTTGCATCTTCGGCATATTTGCCGGAAACTTTGACTAATTCTTTTCTGCGTTCTTCGGTAAGAGGTGGCAAATTTATTCTGATAACGCCACTGGCAGCCATTGGATTTAATCCCAAACCTGAATCACGGATTGCTTTTTCAACAGCAGTTGTGTTGGACGCGTCCCAAACGGTAACGGACAAAGAAGATGTGTCAGGTGCGGAAACTGTTGCAACCTGATTCAAAGGCATATCCATACCGTAAACAGGAACTTTGACACCGTCCAACAGGTTAACGGACGCACGACCCGCACGCAGGCCGGAATAGTCATTTTTTAAAACTTCGATGGTCTGAGAAGTCTTTTGTTCGACTTCATTTTTCAAAAGATTAAAATCCATAATTTATTTTCTCCTTAGATTGATTGTTGAAAGAATAGCAAAAAGAAAGGCCATTGTGCAAGAAAAAATATTGAAAAAATAAATAAAATTTTTTATTGATAAATAGAATTGACATTGCCCGAATAAAAAGTTAGAATATGATTTACATATATGGGGTTGTAGCTCAGTTGGTAGAGCACTTGCATGGCATGCAAGGGGTCGTCGGTTCGAGTCCGATCAGCTCCACCACTCTTTTCATCGGGGTTTTGCCTCGATTTTTTATTTCGATATGATTGTTGACACTTGATGACACGCAAACGCACTCGTCGGTTCGAGTCCGCGTCGCTTCCACCATTCTTTTCATCGGGGTTTTGCCTCGATTTTTTTTAAAACAGCAATCCGCAAAAAAAAGTAGAAAAATATTAAAAAGTCTTTTATAATATCAACATGAAAAAAATTGGAAAACGAATTTGTGTTATTGGATATTCAAACTCGGGGAAATCGACTTTTTCCGAAAAATTGGGGGCGAAATTAAATTGTCCTGTTTTACATATTGATAAAATTGCCCATATTCCAAACACAAATTGGGAGCCCGCACCAAAAGATGAAACCGCAAAAAAGCACGATGCTTTTATCAGTGGGGACACTTGGGTGGTTGATGGGATTTATCATAGATGTATGCCAAATCGTCTGGAAAAGGCGGATACGCTGATATTCATTCATGCGAACCGATTTAAACGACTATTTCGTTATTTAAAAAGATGTCATAAAAAAAGCAAACAGGCAGGTGCGATGATAGGTCCGCAAAAGCAATTTAACTGGCATATGGTATCGTTTATTCTGTTTAAACAACACAAACGCCGTAAAAAAATTGAAAGCATTATTGCCGATTATCCACATCTTATTCGCTATGATGTTTATTCGTTCAAAGAATTAGATACATTTATTTAAAGACAATATTACTTTTTTAAATCGGGAATTTTTTCCGATTTTTTTTATTCTCTTGTTTTAATTGTTGAATACATTTTGTTATGTCGTTAAATGGTAATTTGCGAATGTCGTTGTCGCTTAATTCCCACCATTTCAAAGATATTAAATCTGCGATTGTTTCTTTATCAAATCTATATTTAATTATTTTTGCTGGCAAACCACCAACAATTGCATACGGCGGCACATCCCGTGTAACAACGGCGTTCGCAGCAATAATTGCCCCGTCGCCAATTTTTACGCCCGAAATAATAACTACATTCGTTCCAATCCATACATCATTACCGATAATTGTTGGTTGTGAATTGTCGAATTTATATTTATTTTTCATCTGAAAATTTTTGAACTTATTCGAATATTGAAAAGGATTCGAAGACAGCCAATTGGTTGGATGATTATGTGCACCAATCATTACATTTCGTGCGATTGAACAAAACTGACCGATTGTTGTATTTTTGGAAATTCGGGCTTTGCCATTGATGTACGTACATCTGGGAAATTTTTTACAAAAGATTTTTTTAACAAAATTTAAATTCATAACTTATCTTACCTTTGAAGTATTGATACAAGAGTATCAAAAACAAATCCAGTTGTACACGAAAAAATATAAAAAAACAAAGCCCCGTTTGGGGGCTTTGGT
>CAYIZJ010000016.1:17295-17567 GCA_964368045.1 uncultured Muribaculaceae bacterium | reverse complement strand
GATTTGTTCGATAAATTGGGTGCAACTGATTCTCAGCTGGATTTTCCACATCTTTATTCTGTTGGTCGTGATGGCTGGGCAATTCGTGATTTAAAAGACGAACGTGTTGATTTAAAACCTTTGTTCCAATTGATTTTGGATCATGTACCAGCACCAGATTGTGGCGGCACAAGATGCCATTTGGACGCCCCGTTTAAAATGTTGGCAACAACATTAGAAGCCGATCCATATGTCGGTCGTATTTTAACCGGTAAAGTTGAATCGGGAACCGT
>CAYIZJ010000016.1:13788-17285 GCA_964368045.1 uncultured Muribaculaceae bacterium | reverse complement strand
CGAACAAGGCAAAATTACAAAAATTATCGAATACCGTGGCTTGGAAAAAGTATCAAAAGACAGTGCTTCGGCCGGTGATATCGTAATTGTTGCAGGTTTTTCAAAAGCAACCGTTGCCGATACTTTGTGTGATTTAACTGTTACAGAATCAATCCCTGCGATTCCAATTGACCCACCAACATTGACTATGACATTCTTTGTTAATACTTCACCTTTGGCTGGTCGTTCTGGTGGTAAAAAATTAACATCTCGTATGATTGGTGACAGATTATTCAAAGAAGCCGAAACAAACATCGCATTAAAAGTTACACAAAGTGCAAATAACGAAGCTTTTGAAGTATCAGGTCGTGGTGAATTACAATTGGGTATTTTAATCGAAACTATGCGTCGTGAAGGTTTTGAATTATCCGTATCTCGTCCTCGTGTTGTAACAAAACAAGACGAAAATGGAAATTTGTTGGAACCAATCGAAGACGTTATTATTGACGTAGACGACGAATTTTCTGGTGTTGTTATTGAAAAAATGACTCGCCGTAAAGCAACTATTACCGAAATGAAACCATCCGGCGTTGGCAAAACCAGAATTGTGTTTTCCGCACCTTCACGTGGGTTAATCGGTTATTTATCAGAATTTAGAACCGACACACGTGGTACAGGTATTATGAACAGAACTTTTGATAAATACGAAGAATATCGTGGACCTATTACACAATATCGACCAGGGGTTTTGGTATCTATGGAAAATGGAACTGCTGCAACATTTGCGTTGCATAACTTAGAAGCCCGTGGATTCTTATTCATCACACCACAAACACAAGTTTATTCAGGTATGATTGTCGGTGAACACAGCAAAGAAAACGATTTGGAAATCAATCCTATCAAAGGTAAAGAATTAACAAATATGAGATCAGCCGGTGCGGATGAAAAAATGTTCTTGTCCCCTCCTCGTCGTATGACTTTGGAAGACGCACTATCATATATCCAAGACGATGAATTGGTCGAAGTAACACCAGATACAATCCGTCTTCGTAAAAAAGAACTGGACAGCAATATCCGTAAAAAGGCACGTAGGAATAATGAAATCTAAACGTTTATTTTTATTCGCTTCTTTTAATCAAAACAACGTTATTGACAGTTCAATTGTTTTTTACGTAAAAGAATTATCAAAAATCGGTGATGTCATTTTTGTTATGGACAATGATATCACCGATGATAACGAATTGGATAAAATAAAACCATATACGATTTTTACCAAAACATTTAAACACGGCGAATATGATTTTGGCAGCTATAAGTACGCATACCAAACAGCGTCCGACAATAATTTATTAGAAAAATATGACTTTGTATATATGGTCAATGATTCTGTGTACGGCCCATTTTACGGGATTGAACAATATTTGAATAAATTTGAATCATCCCAAAAAGATGGCTTTGGTTTGGTATATCGTAAACATAAAAATAAATCACATTTGCAATCTTGGTTTTTGGGATTGAATAAGAATTTATTTTCATCCGACCAGTTCCATAAATTTATTATGGGGGTAAAACGTGAAGAAAACAAAATCGACATTTGTTATAAATATGAAAAAGGTTTCACACG
The DNA here is from genome assembly GCA_964368045.1 of uncultured Muribaculaceae bacterium. GTDB lineage: Bacteria > Pseudomonadota > Alphaproteobacteria > Rs-D84 > Rs-D84 > CAUTNA01. Next base: position 15,682 of record CAYIZJ010000016.1, on the reverse strand, counting down.
ACTGTTAAACGAAAACAACTTTTCTATGTATTACAGTTTCATTGCAAAGCGACGTGAAATTTACAACAATCCAAAAAAACTTTTTAAATCAGGCCTGCCCTTTTTTAAAAAAGCAATAATCAATAGATACAATGGAATTTTTGGACGCCAAATAAATTATATATTATCAAAAATAAATTTTGAAATAAGACAAAGCATAATACAAACAATCGACGATCAGTTCGGAAAAGAATACAGAGTTAAATTTTTAACACGCAACCCTATTGAAATATTATTCAGATTCGTTCAATATATGTATAAGAAAGGAAAATAAAGATGAAAAAGATTGCGGCCATAACAATGGCGTACAATGATGAATTTTTTCTTAACCGCTGGATTAAATATTATGGCGAACAATTCGGCGAAGAAAATTTATATATATTGCAAGATGGACTGGATCAAAAAACACCAGCAATGGCCGGCAATACAAACATTGAAAAAATTCCAAAAAAGTTGGGGTTATCACGTACAGGTGGCGATAAATACAGAATCAATTTAATTTCAAAAAAAGCCGCACAATTATTTAAATCGGGATACGACATAGTTATTGGTTGTGACGTGGACGAATTTTTAATTGTTGATCCGAAAACAAATAAAAACTTGGCACAATATTTATCGAATAAAAAAATCAAAACAACCGTGTCCGGTTTGGGATTGGATGTTGGGATGGATTTAAACACTGAATTTACATTGGACGAAACAAAACCATTTTTGGAACAACGAAAGTTTGCATATTTATCGACACGTTATACTAAACCCGTTGTATTATCCAAACCAAAACGTTGGGGTTCGGGATTTCATTGCGTAAAATTTAATAATTACCATATCGATAAAAATTTATATTTACTGCATTTTGGGTCCATTGATTTTGAAATGATAAAAAATAAACTGGACAACAGAAATCCTGATTGGAAAAAACATTTAAACCGTCGTGCAAATACAATATTAAAAATCACAAAATCAAAAAGACGTAAATTTTCCAAATCCACTGCCCGATTTTTACAAACAATTTTGCGACCACTGTATGCGTGGAATAAACCTGCTATGTTATTTATGGTAAAAATTACAACAATACCCGAACGCTTTAAAAAAACCGGCGTATAACTTTTCAAAAAAAATCCCCTACTTTTGGGGATTTTTATTATTTAATAAAATCCAAAATTTTTTGTTTTGTTAATTTGTCTGATTTTGTTTTTGGGTCATCGAATACACTCATATCATTTAAACTTTTGAATAATTTTTTTGCATCCTTGATGTCTTTTTTATCCCGTAACTTTGATACTTTGCCAAAACCATATTTCAAAAAAGGCCATTTAAATTCACCAGACCAAACATCCATTTGGGATTTTTTTGATTGTGATTTATAAATATCAAAAATATATTTTATACCAAATACTAAATTATCTATTTTCCGTAAAACTTTACTGGCTGCCATTATAGAATTTATTTGTGGTATATAATAATATAACGGTAAATTTGTAATAGTTACCGTTGGATTACGCAACCATAATAAAGGCCACCAAGCGGCGTCTTCCATAATAATACCTTTGACAAATGGTATTCCTGTTATCAATTTGCGGGAATAAATATTTTGCCAAACATAACAATGTTTAATTTGAAATTCTTTATTCTTTAACCCCTGCTCGGACACTACGGAAAAGATATCATTTGTCGTATATGATTTTATTTCGGATAAGTTATATTTTTTATTTATATTATTCGGTTTTGTTTTATCTGTGTTTAATTTAAAGAATTCTTTTATCAAAATACGGGTTCGTAAATTTGTATTTTTTTTAAATGAAAAAATATCCGATTTATTTTTCGTTAAATTATTATATGCGATTTCAAATGTTTG
>CAYIZJ010000016.1:0-13705 GCA_964368045.1 uncultured Muribaculaceae bacterium | reverse complement strand
TTATAACTGTTATACGTTTATCACGCATTGCATATTCGTTTAATATATCGATTGAATTATCTGGACTGCCATCATTTACAGCAATAATTTCCCAATCGGAAAAAGTTTGATTTAAAACAGAATCCAAACACCGGCGTAAATATTTTTCAACATTATACACAGGTAATATTACAGATATTTTTACCATTATTTACCCCCGATAAATTTTTGGATTTTCAAAACTAATTTTTCTTCCGATTTTGACGATGGATTCTTTAAAACACCGGCTTTTTTGATATCTTTGAACATTTTCTTAGCCGATATTAAATCATTATTATCCAACTTTTTAATTTTTGAAACCCCATAACCAATAAAAGGCCACATAAATTCCGATTGCCAAATTTTCATTTGCGTTTGTGACGACTGATGTTTATAAACATCGAAAATATATTTTGAATTTGATAATATAAAATTTAACATTTTCAAATTACCCGAACTGGCCATTGCTGAATTTAATTGCGGAATATAATAATATAACGGCACATTTATAATCGTTGTTTTAGGCAGGCGAAGCAAAAGCAAAGACCACCAAATGTAATCTTCTAACAATGGTACGTTTTCGTAAAATAAAAAATCTTTGATTAAATCGGATTTATATAAATTTTGCCAAATATAACAATGTTTTATGCAAAAATCTTTTTTTGTTTTGGATTTTTCGGTTGCAATGGCAAAAACATCATCCGTAGTATATGATTTTATTTTTGATAAATTATATTTTTTATTTATGTTATTTGGACGAACGTTTGTTGTATTTAATTTCAAAAACTGTTTCATCAATAATTTTGCCCGTAAATTTGAATCTTTTTTAAAAGACACAATATCCGAACCATTTGTTATCGCAAAATTATACAGTATTTCGAACGTTTGCGGATGTATAAAATCATCAGAGTCTAGGAAGAATATATAGTCGCCTGTCGCCTTTTCCAATGCATTGTTTCGTGCGATACTGACCCCAGAATTTTTTTGCGATATAATTTTTATTTTTTTATTTCTGATGCTGTATTCATTTAATATATCAATTGATTTGTCGGGGCTGCCGTCGTTCACAGCGATAATTTCCCAATCGGTCAAAGTTTGATTTAAAACCGAATCCAAACATCTATGCAGATATTTTTGTGCATTATAAACCGGTATTATCACAGATATTTTTGGCATATGATTACCCTATTTTTTATCACGATACATTTTATTTATCATAACATCCATATATGACCCTGGGATTGGATTTTTTGCATCATTGTATGCAGTCTTTTGGAAAAAAGCACCGGCTGTCCATTTATCAAAGTTTTTTTGATTAAATTTATCATCACGCCCTGCCCACCATAATACATGTGTTGGATCCTGCGGAACGTGCGGCATTTTTTCAAATTCACTTTTGCATTTTTTATCATATGTAACAATTGTTCTAAACAGCAATTGATGCATAAAGTAATCAAAGCTTTTTGGCTCACGCTTCCAGTATTCTAGAATAACTGCCCGCCAGGCTTGTAAAAGATATGAACCTTTGCGGCTGCGAATAAAACAATTTTGCATAAAGCTGTATTTCGAACCCGCATTGCCAACCAAGTATACAAAAAAGTCTTCATCGGTTATCCAATTTGGAATTTTAGCGGTGGCAAAGCCGGTTGAATCCAGCCATATACCGCCGTGCCTATACAATAATTCAACACGACAAATATCGGCAAAATGTGCATTTTTTATTTGGCCTTTTTTTCTTTTCCGCAAAACGTAATCGGGTAAAGAAATATAGTCGAACAAAGTTTTTTCATCCAAAACAACCAGTTCTTGTTTACAATTTTTTCGGATACTGTTAAAACATGCCTTTATCAAAGGCGGTGCATTATCTTCGCCCTGTAACCAAATGGTAAATATTTTTTCATCCCTGTCATTTTTTACAATTGGTAATTTTTTTAAATTTTTTACCGCATACAAATACCGTTTAAAATATTTTGAAATTTGAACTTCTGCGACACTGGTTCTGACATCATGACGGGTTTTTCTGTCCCGCCATGGCCAGTTTAAAATATGTCCCAATAAAATTATTTTCGACAGATAATAGTATCTTGATAAACTCATAATTTTATCCTTAATATAAAACTTTATTCTTCTGTTTTTTCTTCTTCGGACGCATCGACAGATTCTGGCATGGCACCGGTTGTCATATCATCTGCGATACCATTCGATTTTGCCATAATTTTTTCCAACAATTCGGCCTGTTCGGCTGGATTGTTTTTCAACCATTCACGTGCGTTTGCTTCGCCCTGTCCCATACGGGTTGAATTGTATGAATAGAAACTTCCAGCTTTTTCGATAAAGTCATATTTAACACCCATATCCAAAATTTCGCTTATGCGTGAAATACCTTCCCCGTACATAATTTTAAAATCAACTGTGCGAAATGGGGGTGCAACTTTGTTTTTAACAACTTTTACCCTTGTTTCATTTCCAACGATGTTTTCTTTATCTTTTATTTGCCCTGTGCGACGAATATCAAGACGAACGGACGCATAGAATTTCAAAGCATTACCACCGGATGTTGTTTCAGGGGATCCAAACATAACACCGATTTTATGACGAATTTGGTTAATAAATATCAACAATGTGTTGCTGCGGGAAACAGAGCCTGCCAACTTTTTCAAAGACTGTGACATCAAACGAGCAGTTGTTCCCATAAATGTATCACCGATATTGCCTTCCAATTCTGCCTTTGGGACAAGTGCTGCAACCGAATCCACAACAATAACATCAACCGCACCCGATTTAATTAGTGTGTCCGCAATTTCCAAAGCCTGTTCACCGGAATCAGGTTGTGAAATAATAAGACCCGACACATCAACACCCAATTTTTTTGCATATGATGGATCCAAAGCATTTTCGGCATCGATATAAGCACATGTGCCGCCTTTTTTTTGGCTTTCTGCCACGGCATGCAATGCAAGTGTTGTTTTACCTGAACTTTCCGGTCCATAAATTTCAACGATACGTCCCTTTGGATATCCGCCGATACCCAGTGCGATATCCAAGCCCAATGAACCCGATGATATTGCTTCGATATTTTGAACGGAACCATCACCCATTGTCATAATGGCTTCTTTACCGAATTGTTTTTGAATTTGTGCCAGTGCCGATTCCAAAGCAGGATTTTTTGCAGCGGCAGAAGTTGTTTTTGTAGTTTCTTTTTTTGCCATAATTCTTTCCTTTTTTTTCTTATGTTTATAATACTTAAATAAAAGAATTTATTCAATCAAAATATATTATTTTTTACGATTGAAAACTATCAATGAAAGTACGCAAACAAAAGCACTGAATAACCATACATAATAAGTATCTTTGAATACAAATATCAAACCAGCGCAGATAAGCGGGGCAACAATTCTGGAAAAAGTATTAGCTGTTGAATAAATCCCCAAAAATTTTGTTCTTTCCGATTTTTTTACCGCATCATAAAATGCTAAATCACGAACCGGAGACATAATCGCACCGGATATTTGCCATAAAATAAAGATTAGCGGCAACATAAAATTGGACGCAAAAATCGCCCATATCGAAAATATTCCAAATGTTATTAAACCAAAGTTCATTAAATTTCTTTTTCCAAACTTTCGAATAAGGGTAACTATAAACATATTTGAAAACACATACGGCAATACGCCAACTGATAAAACAACACCTAATTCAGTTGCTGTAAAGCCCCGCTCTATCATTACAATCGGCACATATATTCCACGAATATTTGCCAATATAAAATAAAACACACTGTTTACATATGATGATTTTAATTTTTGCTTTTTGAAAAAAACTTTGATGACACGTGCCAGTGATTTAAAGCTGCGTTTAATATTTGGAACAATTGGTTTCTTTTCGGCCTGGACGATTCCAAAGTATTTAAAATCAACCCAGCAAACAAGATAACAAATACCGGCAATTACAAACCCCAATCGAAAATTATCAAACATCTGTGCCACATACATCGCAAGCATAGGCCCGACAAACACCCCAACGTTCACCCACATATTATATCTGGAACGTAATTGCGCCATACCTACTTTTTTAGTGGAAAAATCCGACATAAAAAGCGGGGTCAAAATACCAGCCAATACCGTTGCCAAACCGGTCAGATAATCCAAGGCGATAAAGGTTCCTGTTTTAACCGACAATCCCATCATACAATAACCGATACCAACGACCAATAACGCAAAATGAAAAATCTGTGATTTTGTAAAATATCTTAAAACTTCGTTTGGTATCAACGAAACGGTTAAACAAAACAAAGAATACAATGCGACATATATACTAACCATTGCCGAATTGTTATTTAACATATGTAATAAAACCAACGAATAGGATGCACCATAAACACCGGCCGCCAATCCCATAAAAATACCCATATTGGAAAAAGAGTATCCATTTATATTATTTTTTACCGAAATATATTTTTCTTTTTTCATATTCACCCAAATATTTTATGTACTTGGATATTTTATCATATTTTGGCAAAAAAAAATACTGCAATTTGCAGTATTTTTTGAATTATTTAGATTTCTTCTTGTTTTTTTCATACATTTCTTCGAAATCCAAAGGCTGCATAGAAAAAGGAGGGAATCCTGATTCTGCTGTCAATTTCAAAATCAAAGAACGAACAAATGGGAACAATAATTTTGGAACATCAATTAACAAAATACGTTTTTTTGCTTCTTCGTCTTTTTCGTCGATTTTAACCAATCCAGAATAAGTAGAATCAATTAAAAAGATTGATTTTTCACCTTCGACTAATTTTGAATGTACTTTTACAATCAAATCAACCATGAACAAGTTGTTGTCTGCGGATTTTGGTTTGATGTCAACTGAAATTTCCATATTTGCCTGTGTTTGGTCTTTTTTAAAGAACAATTCAGGAACGTTTGGACTTTCAAATGAAATGTCTTTTAAAAATTGTGAAACCAAGTTAAAGTTTGCCATTATTTTACTCCTTTGTTTATAAAGCCATTTATGATAATATAAGCATAGATGAGAAAAATTACAAGTAGGGAATACAAAATGTTATTAAAAAAATCTTTAAACCTGTTAAAAGTCTATAAAAAGGCGGCATTTGGGCTGTTATTTTTGGGTCTTTTGCCATCCTGTGACCTATCGCCAAGTTATCACACAGACGACAATTCTGTTGTTCCATCCAATTTCAAGGCCGTGGCGTATTCAGATTTATCGGGTTGGGAATCAGATGACGTTCGTTATGCATTACAGGCTTTTCGTAACAGCTGCAAGGCAAACATACAATTTACAGGCAAACTTATCCCGGACCCTGAATTATTCAAAGAAAAATGCGAACTGTTGCCACGGCCATCTGCGGATTTACAAACTGTAAAAATATGGTTCCAGGAACATTTTCAACCATATCAAATTATTAACAATGACGGTTCAAAAACGGGGCTATTTACCGGTTATTATTCCCCTGTTATCAAAGCTTGTCGAACAAAAACGGCACAATGCGATGAACCTTTGATGGGTGTGCCAACGGATGGCCGTAATTACAAAGGCGTTTCAAAAACAGATATCGTAAATAACAAAATCGGAAATGTTTTATATTGGGCAAATATGGTGGATGTTCAAAACATTCAAATACAGGGAAGCGGAATGTTAGAATTAGAAAACGGAGATTTGGTAAAATTAAATTTCGCCGCCGTTAATGATTTGCCTTTTAATTCTATTGGTGAATATCTTCGTAAACGTGGGATTAAACCGGAAAACGGATATTCGGCAGATGGCGTTTGGCAACATTTAAAGAAAAATCCAAAACTTGCCCAAGAGGCCATTTATTCAAATCCACGCTATGTATATTTCCATGTTGCACAATCACATGATGTGATTGGTAAAATCGGAACACCTTTGTCTAAAATCCGTAGTATTGCGATGGACGATTCGTTATATACAATCGGAATGCCGGTTTATGTTGACACCCACCTATCCGATGGACGCAGATTTCAACGTTTGATGATAGCCCAAGATACCGGAAGTGCAATTCGTGGCTGGATTCGTGGCGATATCTTTTTTGGCACGGGGAACGCCGCATACAAATATGCCCAAGGACAACATTCAAACGGAAAAGCATACATACTATTACCAAAAGAATACGTAAATGCACAAAGTCAATAAATTAACAAAACGAACCGCACGGCCACAAACAGCATCTTCGGCATTTGGCGGTTTGATGAAGATATTTGGTGCCCGTGCATCCGATTCAGATTTGGCAAACAGATGGGATGAAATTATGGGTGGTGACATATCGGCAATCGCATCTTTATCATCCATACGAACCGATCGTGATAAAAAATATATTGTATCAATTCGTGCGAAACAGCCGGCTTTTTCATTACCTTTGTCATATCAAAAAGAAGAAATAAAAACCCTAATAAATAAATATTTCGGGTATGATGCGGTTTCAAAAATAACGATAAAAAAATAAAACTATTTATTTATGTAATGATTTTTTGCAGCCGTTAATAAATCTTTGACGCCGATTAAATATTCTTTGATAAAATTATAATTATTCATATTTTCCCCCCTTATTTTTATACAGGCTTTCTTAACGAATGTCTGGACCAAAAAGTTGCAAGCCCTGGGATTAAAAACAATATAATGCCGGCGATATTCCAAACTGTTATCCAGTTTATCCAGTCTTTGTGTAAATCTTGTAATGAAATTTCAAACATATTTGCAACAAAATTCATAAACGAATCGGAAAAACCAAAAAGCCAAAAAATAAAAACAAAGCCAATATTTATGCCCCAGGCATAAAATAAAAATACTTGTCGACTTTTTAAATCTTCTTCGAATTGTCGAATTTGTTCTTGATCTTCTTTCATAATACGACCCCCATACATTTATATATAGGGATAATAACATAAAAAATATGATTTTTTAATAGGAACGAATTCGGTAAAATTATATAAATTTATTGGTATTTGAATGTGCCAATGCAATTGCGATTGCATCCGCTTCGTCCGGTGTTTTCGGATTTGCGGTCGGCATAAGAAGCTTTATCATCTTTGATATTTGATCTTTGTCCGCATGTCCCGCACCGGTCAAAGTTTTCTTTATTTTATTTGGCTCGTATTCAAACAAAGAAATTCCACAATCCGCAATTGCAACAATTGCAGCCGCACGGGCATGACCCAATATCAAAGTTGTTTTTGGATTTTTATTTGCAAAAGTTATTTCAATCGAACATTCGACCGGCGAAAAAGTTTCACAAATTTTTTTAATTTCTGTAAAGATACATCCCAGTCTTTGTGCAAATTCATCGGTCTTTTTGTGCAAAATAACACCACTTGCGATATATTTTCGGCTGTTTCCAACCGAATCTATTATCGCCCAACCTGTATGCAAAATCCCGGGATCTATCCCTATTATTCTGGTCATTTGATTTTTAAATTGCCGCTGTTATAACTTTTTGAACATCGTCGTTTTCATCCAATGCGATTATCAGCTTTTCAAGTTTTGCATAATTTTCTTCGTCCAATTCAACCGGCATATTTGATATCCATGTTAATTCAGCTTTTTCTGGTTCACCCAAAACGTCAGACAAAACTTTTTGCACAGCCATAAAATCATCCGGTTTGGTTGTGATAATGTGCCCATCATCTGAACTTTCAACATCATCCGCACCCGATTCGATTGCAACTTCCATCATTTCGTCGGCCGTTTTATTTACTGATGGGGCATAAAATATTTGCCCTGCTTTTGTAAACATAAATACAACAGAACCTTCTTCGCCCATATTGCCGCCGTTTTTATTAAATATGCTGCGGATTTCTGGAACAGTTCTGCGTGGATTATCTGTCAAAGCCTCGACAATTACCGGAACAGATGCCGGTCCATAGCCCTCATAACGAACAGCCACATAATTTTCGGTATTACCGCTGCTGGCTTTATCCATTGCACGTTTAATATTATCGTTCGGCATAGAATTCTTACGGGCGTTCAAAATCGCCAATCGAAGTCTTGGATTATTTTCAGGATTTGGATCCCCTAATTTTGTTGCCATTGTAATTTCACGAGCCAATTTAGTAAACAACCCGCTGCGGGCTGCATCTTGTGCGCCCTTTCTGTGCATAATGTTATGCCACTTACTGTGTCCTGCCATGATTTGACCTTTTGCTTTATTTAGATTATTATTACAAAAAAAGGATACCAAATGATTGGAAAATTGCAAGGAATTGTTGAACACATTGACAACGATTTTATTATTTTAATGACCGGCGGGGTTGGATATAAAGTTTTTACATCAAATCATTATACCCGTGGGGAAACTATATCGATGTGGATTGAAACAATTGTTCGTGAAGACTCTTTTCGTTTATTCGGATTCAATACCCTGTCGCAACAAGATTTATTTAATCAATTAACCGGTGTTTCGGGTGTTGGACCAAAGGTTGCTTTATCTATTTTATCTTCGTTAAAGCCGGATGTTTTATTATCTGCGATTGCAACGGGGGACGTTAAAACAATATCTTCGGCGAACGGGGTTGGTAAAAAAATGGCGGAAAAAATCATCGTCGAATTAAAGGGTAAAACAGGATCGGTTGCATTTGATATGGCATCCAATTCGAATGTTTTGACTGATTTGCTGGCTGCACTGGAATCTTTGGGATACAAAAGAATTGAAATTATCGAAGTCGCACAACAACTGGTTGATAAAAATCCAACCGCAACAGTTGAAACTTTGATACCTATGATACTAAAAATACTAAGCGGGAAATAAAATGAATTTTGATAAAATATTTGCACTATCATCTGGGGCCGGTAAATCCGGCATAGCGGTTGTTCGCCTGTCAGGGGACGACCTGTTATCGGATTTTAAAAAAATTATAAATTCGGATAAAAAAATAATCCCCAGACATTTTTATATGGCAAAAATATTTGACGATAAAAAAGAGCTTATCGACAATTGTATGGCCGTATATTTTGAAAATCCAAAAAGTTTCACAGGAACAGATATGATTGAAATTTTTCCGCATGGTTCACGTGCTGTTTTGGATAAGTTATTTGATTATTTATCCGGTATGGGATACAGAATTGCAACCCCTGGGGAATTTTCAAAACGGGCTTTTTATAATAATAAAATGGACTTGGCCGAAGTCGATGGATTGATTGCTTTGTTGGATGCAAAAACAGACAAACAAAGACAGTCCGCATTGAAATCTATGATGGGTTCAGATTCCGAAGTTTATAATGGGTGGCGAAGCCAAATGGTGGATTTGGCCGCATACAGTGCCGCAATGCTGGATTATCCAATCGACGAATTACCACAAAATATTCATGATAAAATTATAAGGGGCGTTCAACAATTACATGATGAAATATCAAACGCTTTATCTGGATATGCGGCGTCGAATGCTTTGACATCTGGATTTAATATTGTTTTATCGGGTGATGTTAATGTTGGAAAATCATCCCTGTTTAATCAATTGGTTGGAACAGACCGTGCAATTGTTTCCGACGTCAAAGGTACAACCCGTGATGTTATCAGTTGTGAAATAAATATCGGTGGCTATTTGGTTAATTTATTTGATACGGCCGGCATCAGGGAATCGGATGATGAAATTGAAAAAATCGGAATTCAAAAATCTTTTGAAAGTATGTCGACCGCTAATTTAGTATTACGTGTTTATGCAAACGAAATTCGTGACATTGCCCCACCGGCCGAAAACGAATTGATTATATTTAATAAATGCGACAGCCGTCAAATAAAAACAAATGATAAAAATTCGATTTGCGTTTCGGCAAAGACCGGTGAAAACATTGATGAATTATTAAAATTGATTACGAACAAAATCACTAATTTAATTGGTAATAATGAAAATGCTTTGACAATAAATCACCGCACCAAACAATTGTTGGAAAAAACTGTTGCTGAATTATCAATCGCATTAAAAAAATCCGACCTGCCTGATTTATTTGCTGACCATATAAACGGTGCATCAGATAATATCGGAAAAATACTTGGCACGATACATGTGTCCGAAATTGCGGACGCCACATTTAATATGTTGTGTTTGGGAAAATAAATTAAATTATTTTGAATCAAAAAACCGGCTATTTGCCGGTTTTTTGATTTTTTATCCGATTATTTTTGTGTCGGATATTTTCCGTCAATCAAGTTTTGACGAACGATATGATGACGTACTTTTTGTGTACTGGTCAAAGGCAAATCGTCGGTTGTTATCGCAAAATGTGTCACCCATTTATAGCTGGCTACTTTTTTATTTGCCGCCGCTATGGCCGCTGATATTTTATCAATTGTCACACCCTCTTCGACACTGAACACACCATAAGAAACAGTTTTGTTTTTAATTGTATGTTCAAATACGGCAACGTTTTTTACCCCTGGGATTGTGATGTATAAACCTTCTAATTCATCAGGATAAACATTTTTACCGGAATCAAGCACGATAACCAATTTTTTACGGCCCGAAAAGTGCAATTCGCCATTAGCGTCCATATACACCAAGTCCCCTGTGTTAAAGAAACCTTTGTCATCGAACACTTCTTTGTTTGCCTCTTCGTTATTTAAATATCCATCAAAAACCTGATGTCCACGAACCCATAAAGTTCCAACACCTTCTTCGTTTTTTTCACGGATTTCGATTTCGTTATTTGTAATCGGTCCACCAAATGCAAAAGGAAATCTTTTTTTATTTGGTTTTGAAATACAAATCGGCCCAACAGTTTCTGTTAACCCATAACCCTGGATAAAAGTCAAACCCAATCTTTCATAGAAAGTTTCAACTTCTGGTTTTGTCGCAGCCCCGCCCGCAATCAACATACGAACACGACCACCGAACACGTCCAAGATTTGTTTTTGAACTTTGGCAACCAAGCTGGACAGACCCATTTTTTCCAAGTCTTTACCATATTTTAAAACAAAAGATACCAACCACCATTTTTTCTTTGCCTTTACCCCGTCGATAATTTTATTACGGAACACTTCCCATAATCTTGGCACCGCTGGGATAACCTGTGGACGGAATTTTTTGAAATCGTCCAAGATATCTTTTGGATTGATTGTTGGTTGTAATAAAACACCCGCACCAAAATGTATTGTCGCCAAAATTTCAACGGCAAAACCAAACACGTGATACATAGGTAAAAAACCGTATAAAGTATCCCCAGGTCTGATCCATTCTGCCATATCTTCTAATGAATTTGCGCATTCTGTTAAATTAAAGTGTGTTAATGGTACAATTTTTGGGATACCTGTTGAACCTGATGTAAATGATAGTGTTGCAATTTCGGTTGCTTCTGTATTATCTGGTTTCAAGTTTTTATCCAAATTGTTGTCTTTGGTTTCGATATCGAAAAATTTAAATTTTTCCGTTTTGAAAAAGAAAGATTTTTCAGCTGCAACTATTTTGCACTTGGTTAAATCCGTCATATTGCTGTATTCGGTTGGTGTCAAATTTGTATCCAGCAAAAGACACTTTGCACCCAAATACCAAATCGCAAACAAAGTGATCGGAAATTGTGGAATGTTATGAGATAAAATACCGACGATATCGCCCTTTGCAATACCTTGGTCTTTCAAAGTTGTTGCACGTTTTTTTATCTGTTCTAAAAATTCTGTGTACGTTACTTTTTCACGCACCAAGAAAAGATTGTCTGGAAATTTACTTGCTGTATTTTCCAGCATTTGAAACATGTTCATTATTTTTTCCTTGTTGTTTTTATATTGGACAAAGTATATTATACTTACAACATTTCAATAAAGCAAATCAGAAATGAATATATTCAGATTAAAAAAAAAGAGGTAAAAACCGATGAAAATTCTGTCTTTGAACATAAATTCCGTTCGTGCTCGTGCCGAACTTTTGATAAAAATTTTAAAATCCGGCGAATATGACACTATTTTATTACAGGAATTAAAAGTCGAAACAGCCGGCTTTCCTTTTATTTTATTCGAAGAATACGGATACAATATCAAAGTTTTAGGACAAAAAAGCTGGAACGGAGTTGCCGTTTTTTCCAAACATTCAATCGAAGATGTTCAAATGAATATACCAAATTATAATGACGTAAACGCCCGTTATATTGAATGCGTGAATGATGGCAAATACAGAATTATAAATACATATATGCCGAACGGCGAAAGTATCGATTCACCAAAATTTCCATATAAAATCGAATGGATGAAACATTTCACAAAACATATCGAACAATATTTAAACAGCGAAGAAGCCGTTATAATCGCAGGTGACTTTAACGTATCCATTCGTGACGAAGACATTTGGAATCCAAAAAATTATATCGGTTCCAGCATTTCGGCACCGGCTGCACGGGAAATTATGCAACAATGGTTGGATGCGGGCTGGTTGGATACATGGCGACATTTTCATCCTCTGGACACCGGATACACATGGTATGGATATCGTGGCGGGGATACGGTCGGCAAAAACCAGGGACTGCGTTTAGATTATTTTATGTTAAATAAATCTGCACAAAAATTGGTAAAAAAATGTGAAATTGATATGGAACCCAGATTGTGCGAAAAACCATCCGATCATTGTGGATTATTTTTGGAAATATAAAAAAACCGGTGAATCACCGGTTTTTTATTTGATTTATTCAATTTCCCCATTATCATTTTCAATGATTAACTGACTTGAACTTTCTATAATATGACTTTTGTGATGTCCCATTTTTATTGAACCATCATATAATTTTACATTACCATCTTTGTCTTTATTTTGAACCCTGTTTTTTACATCCTCTATGTCTTTTTCTGACAGACCTTCTTCTTTTAATTTTTCTTCCATCGGTTCTAATCTATGTTCGAAAAAATCCGCACTATGTTCATATATTGCCCGACCCTTTTCGGATGAAGACATATCGTATATTTTTCCTAAATTTTTATCATCTTCATATTCAACGCCTAATTCTTCCATAAGCTTTTTACTTTCCTTGTTGTACTTTTTGCTTTCTTTGTTTGTGGGGGTAATATAATGATTGTATTCATCTGTTAAATCTATTGAACGTCCATCAACCACAATTTCCAAAGTTTCGTCCTTTTTATCATCTATATTTTTATAACCTTCTATCATGGTTATATTGTCATTGATATCGGTTCTGGTTACGCCTTCTTCTATTACAACCGAAGCAGAACTCGTATCATCTGAAATTATAATTTGCTTGCTGATTGTTTCGTCCCCTTTAAAATCCCCTGTAACTATGGAATTTGTTTGGGTTCTTCCAATATTATACGATTTTCCGTGCATTTGGTTTTGTCTTTTTATCATTTCTGTAAAAAAGTACACACAACCATCGCCATTATTTTTTCCTTCGCATTGTGAATTTTCATCCCGTGGTCCTAATATCAAATCTTGTGAAAAAGCACAACTTTGATAAAAATCTATAAATGTTCTGCTTGGACTTTCCTTTAATAAATTTATCATCGGTTCTAATTGTTCTTTGTTCACATTGCAATGATTTTGAAATATTTCCAAAATTAAATCACCCGCTATTTTTACATCCCACGTGTATACTGTATCAGTATATGGATTCGTAGATTTTGCAAAGGTTGGAAAAATCAAGAACATTACGAAAAAAAGACTTAAAAAATTTTTCATTTTAATACCTCTTCGCAATTATCTGCAATTTCTGACGCATTTTTCAA
>CAYIZJ010000015.1:10825-17953 GCA_964368045.1 uncultured Muribaculaceae bacterium | reverse complement strand
TGATTTCACTTTTTAAATTTTCCGCCATTTGCCAAAATTTATAAATATCCGTCATTTAATTCGCTTTTTTTATTTTATTTTTATTTTAAACATTAAGTAAATAAAAGTAAATATTTTTTCTTCTCTTCTACTTTTCTGCACAAAAAAAATACCACCCGATGGGTGGTATGTTTTTTGGGGTTCGTGGCTGGATTGTATATTCCCTAAAACCCTTTGGGTTTTGGGCCCCTTTCGACTCGCAACCGCTCGGATTTCGCCTTGCTCTTCCTTGCGGGCTATCGTCCCGAACCGCTGGTTCTTATCTTAGTACTCCCGCACAAAAAAAAATACCACCCGATGGGTGGTATGTTTTTTGGTGGGAGTAGCTGGATTCGAACCAGCTCAGTCATAGACAACAGATTTACAGTCTGCCCCGGCTCTCCAACTCCGGCGTACGCCCAATCTTGGTGCGGGCAGCGGGACTCGAACCCGCATTTCAAGCTTGGAAGGCTTGCATTCTAGCCTTTGAACTATGCCCGCTTTGATTTTAGACTTTATAAATTATATATAAATCTTTTCAAAAATCAAGTTTTTATTACATTTTTATTTTTTTATTTATCAGTTGACAAATTTTACAATTCGGTTAAACTATGTATTGTACAACCATTTAAGGAGACTTTTTTATGAAACTTTTTCTCTCACCCTTTGATGTTAAGAAAAACATTACTCTTGTTAAAATTTTAAATCTTAGTAATGATTTGAAAAATATCGGTGACGCCCCTTGTGTTTTTGAAGATAACAGTGATAATCGTATTTTTGAATACGCTTTGAAATATTTTAATATTATCACAAAATTCCAAGACGATATTAAAATCAACCCTAATTTATTACCACTGGCCAAAGAAAGTGCCGCCGCATTGAAAACACATATCGAACAAGCTGGTCGAAATAAAAACGGATTGATTCGTTCAAAAAAAGGTGAAGCTGTTACTTTGGAAAATTTATTTTTGGGTGGTATGCATAACACCAAAATGGACAGCGTTGAAAATTGGTTAAGCGATAAATCAGAATTTGAAAAAAACAGACAAATATTATTGTGTCAGTTAATAAACAAGATAAATTCAAATCGTTTGGCTATTATAAATTTTTCAAAAACTGTTTTACTATATGAATCAAAAACAAAATCAATGTTTGGTTTTAATTCAAAAAATAATGAGAAATTAAGATAAAAAAACCGGCTAAACGCCGGTTTTTTTTATTGATGTTCATTCGCAATTCTTTCCAATTCCAAAACAAATTCTATTGTTGGATATGTTATACCTTTGATAACTTCGATTGCATGTGCTGCGGCATTTACACCTTCTAATTCTTTGTACAGGCGAACTATATACTTTTGTGACCCTTCATCGTTCGTATCGGTTATAGAAGTCGCAATTTCCAACGCACGGACAGCTTTACCTTTGTACATTTCACGGTTTTTTGGACAACCTGTTTTTACTAATCTGATATAATTTTCTGCATCGTTTATATATTGATATGCTTCCGGTCTGTCCAATGTATCGGCGTAAATTTTTCCCAAAATTATGTTTTCTGCTTTTTCGCACGAAGACAAAGATTTTTTTATTTCGAAATCATATTCTGGGTATAAAGCCCGCACCATTATATTTTCTTCGGATGTTAACGTGTAATAATTTTGACGATTTTCTGGGCAAGCATAAGTTATTAAATCAGCATATACCAACATATTATGGTTATAATCTTCTGGTTTTTCCTGATCTTTTATCAATCTTTTTAATAATTCGTTTTCGATTTTTTCACATGTTTTTAATTCTTTGTGAATTTTTGGTTCGATGTCTTTTTTAATGCCCAATCCATACCCAACACCCAAGCCGCATACAAATAATCCGGCCAAAGCCACAACCGATAAAATTTTATGTTTTTTTAACCCCGAAACAACCTGTGTTTTTGATGTTTTTACCATTTTTACTCTCTCCCCTATTTTTTCTTATTTTAAATTTACAATCAACCCATCTTCGATTGTTATGATTCTGTCGGCTTTGGATGCAAGGTTCATATCGTGTGTTACAAAAAGCATAGCCATTTTTTTACGACGAACCAAATCAAACAATAAATCAAAAACAGCGACTGCATGTTTTGGATCCAAACTGCCTGTCGGCTCGTCCGCCAATAAAACATCAGGATTATTTGCCAAGCTGCGTGCAACAGCTGTGCGTTGTTGTTCGCCGCCCGACATTTCCCCAGGGTAATGTAATCCACGATGTAAAACATTTGCAGATTTTAATAATTTTTTTGCAACGGCTTCGGCCAATCCCGAATCCACACCATTGGCAAGCATCGGCAACATAACATTTTCGATTGCTGTAAAATCGCTTAATAAATTATGACGTTGATATACAAATCCGATTTTTTTACGACGAACAAGAGTTCTGGTTTCTTCATCCATTTTTTGAACGGACGTTCCAGATAACATTATACTGCCCGATGTTGGTTTATCCAGCAAACCAACACATTGCAACAAAGTCGATTTACCACATCCAGATTGCCCAACAAGTGCGACAATTTCGCCAGAATGCAAATCAAATCCCCCGCCCTTTAATATATGCAGCGGTTGTCCGCCTTCGACAAAAGTTTTTGTG
The DNA here is from genome assembly GCA_964368045.1 of uncultured Muribaculaceae bacterium. Taxonomy (GTDB): domain Bacteria; phylum Pseudomonadota; class Alphaproteobacteria; order Rs-D84; family Rs-D84; genus CAUTNA01. The sequence continues at coordinate 15,317 of CAYIZJ010000015.1, read as the reverse complement.
ATATCACGAACGCTAAGCAAAATGTCTTTTGGATTCGCAGGTTTCGATAAAGAGTTCAATATATTTTTCATAATCAATTACATCCTTTGGAATAAAAATTTATTCGTTACGTAAAACATCAACCGGATCTGTGTTTGCAGCTTTCCATGCGGGATAAAGCGTCGCAATAAAAGACAACACAATCGCAATAATCGCAATTCCCATAACATCCGAAAATACAACCTTGGACGGCAATTCCGATAAATAATATAATTCAGGTGGGAACAAATCACGACCCGTTAACATTTGTATAAACTGACGAATTGGTTCGATATAAATCGCCAAAAGCAATCCAAAAACAGTTCCAAAAACTGCCCCGATAAAACCAATGCTGGTTCCGGTTAAAATAAATATTTTCATCATAGATTTACGGGATACACCAAAAGTACGCAACACTGCGATGTCTTTGGATTTATCTTTGACCAGCATAACCAAACTGGACACGATATTAAATGCAGCCACAATTATAATCAGCATTAAAATCAAAAACATAACATTTGATTCAACCTGTAATGCACCAACAAAACCCTGATTTAAATCACGCCAATCACGAACGACAAAGCTTTCAGGCAACAGATTTTCCAACGCTGTGCTGACGTCTTCGGTTTTTTCTGGGTCTTTTAAAAACAAGTCAATATGAGTTACAGCATTTTCGATATTTAAATAAGTTTGAGCTGTTTCCATTGGCATAAATATAAAGCCTGAATCATATTCATACATTCCCATAAAAAACAAAGAAGATACCGGATACGATTTAATTCGTGGAATTGTTCCAAAAGCAGTCGCAGACGCACCGTTTGCAGAAACCAGTGAAACTTTTTCGCCCAATGTAATCCGTAAATTTCGTGCCAAAGACATACCCATTACCAATTCACCTGACACAACATCATTTAATTGTTTGCCAAAAGTTTTTGACCCCTTTGCGATTTGATTTTTTAAATCTGACATTTCAATACCACGTATCATCGCACCAGAATTATTACCGTTCGCAGATACCATAATTTGGCCTTCGGCGATTGGGACGATATCGGTGATAGACGCTTCAACAATTTTGTTTTGTTTCATTTTATCGATTAAAAAATCATAATCTTTTATTGCACCGTCTTGGTGATAAACAACAACGTGTCCATTCATACCAACAATTCTGGAAAGCAATGTATCATGGAATCCACCCATAACCGACATAACAACAATCAGTGTGGCAACCCCCAGCATAATCCCAAGTAAAGAAATCCAGGAAATGACAGAAACAAATCCTTGTTTTCTTTTTGAACGCATATAACGAAAAGCTACTTTTCTTTCTAATTTTGAAAACATATTAAATTAACCTTTTATTTTTATTCGTTTAAAAATTCTCGTAAAGAATCACCTGACAACAAGATTTCTTCTTCGGTTTCATCATCTTTGATTTCTTGGATTTCAACATCATCTGGATCTAATATTGAAATTACACGTGGGCTCATAAATACAACCAATTCGGCAAACGGGCTGATTAAAGTTTCAGGGGACGTTACAAAAGAATGTGTTGGAATACCGATAATAATGTAATTATCGCCCAGGCTGCTTGGGATTGTAAACGAAGTCAATTCGCCTTCGCCCGTACGCAGAACAATTTTTGCATCGATTTTTTTCTTGTCCGCAAAGTCACCATATGTTGCAACCGCACCAATTGTTAAATCTGTTTCCAATCTTTCTTCTTTGCCGCATTGACCAATATCAAATCTGGATTCCCAAGCATTTGGCAAAACAAATGTTCCCTGTGATATAAGAACAACATTTGATTGTTGTGCCAAAAATTGTTGCAAAGTTTTAGTGTTTATTTCAGGACTGGTTACCAGCGCACGCCCCACGACCCCAGGGATAGACATTTTTACATTATTTTCACCAAAGGCCGGCAATAAATTCATCCAAATAATCGGGTTATCGCTTCTTGGGTATACACGGTAAACATCCATATCCCATGCAACCATGTAATTTTTCGATGCGACATCTTGGACGATTTTTGCGACTTGTTTTTCGGTTTGATAATTTCCTTCGAACACAAGTGTTTTGTCCGACCAGTCAACAAGTAAATTTCGAATACCTGCCCCATGCATCGCATCCAACAAAGCCATAATAATGGTTTCATCCTGAGGCATTTTCATCAACCATTTTGAACGATGTGATAAATACAATTCTTTTGCGGACGCATCATAGTTATAATAAGCCTTACCCATTTTGGTAATCAATTCAACTGAATCCGACAAAGTTCCAGATGGTATGGAACCCGATATTTGTTCGCTTATAAAATCTTCTTCGATTACTGCGATATCCGTTCCTTTTAACAATCTGTCCAAAACACGTTTCGGGCTTTGTTTAATAAAATCAAAATCAGACACATTAAATTCAGGTAATGCATCACCTTTGTTTAAACGAATAATTTCAATTTGTTCGGCCGGAATTACAGATAAAACATTTTGATTATTCCAATCAACTGTACATCTTTTTGGTAATTCAATTGAAAATCTGCGTGCGGTATCTGTTGTCAAAGCCGCTTTTTTCGGAAAAATCGGAACCGAATTTTCGTCAATAACCAATTCGTCGATTACATTTATGGTTTGTGTTGTCATCGGCAAGACCGAACCGCCACTGGCTGTATTTGTTTGAATTTTGCAAGCCGACATAAAAAACATCAACCCAACCAAACTTAAAAACATTTTCATATTATTTTTCATATATCCATCCTACATATTTATCATTTTTTCAAATTCTTCCAGACTCATTTCATAAATCGGCTTTTGTGTCGGAGTTGTTAAATCTTTGACCAAATCGAATTGTGCCTGTAATTTATCGACCGCAGGTTTTGCTTCGGGCATATGCTCTTCTAATCTTCGCCCATACGCCAAAACGAATTCTAAAATATCGGCCAAAAAGAATCGCCCCACATAATTTTCCATTGCAATTCCACCCTTTTGAACCGCAATCGCCGACATAATCGTTGTCATTTGGTTATAAAAATTTACCAATTCAACAAATTTTTCCTTGTTTACAGCCATTTTTCACGCCCTCTTTACTCTCTTTATTATTTTTTATAAATACATTATAAAAACTATTGCCCCACTTTGGCAATTAAATTATAATAAAGTTATGAAAATAAAAAACTTTGTATTTTTGCTGGTTTTAACAGCCTGCTCTTCGCCCAATCGTGGAAGCATAAATAATGCGACCATTTTAAACTGGGAAAACGAATTGGTTACGATGGAACAATTTGTTTTGGATCACAAAAAATGTCTGGGTGTTGACACCCCAGATTATTTTCCACGATCCCGATTGGCACAATGGTTATCACCAAATCAATCGGCACAGATGCCTGACTGGTCTGGCATGTGGGTTACATTTCAATCGAACGAATATGCGGATGTTGGTCAACGCTCGCTGATGTCTGTCCCACCGAATGCGACCTCTCGTTCTGTTGGTGCGTACAGAAAATGTATGTTTTCATTGGGATATTTATTACGTATGAATTAAAAATTTATCGTCAGACTTTATTATTTAATAAAAGTGTGATATAATACGTATCATGAAAAAAGACTTCTTATTTTGGCTGTATTTTTCGGTTGCAATTTTGCTCATGATATATTTTGCAATCCGTATTGTAATGACTTTTTTTTGGCACACCCCCGTGTCCGAGGTAAAGTCCATTTATTTTTCCGGAAATCTGGATAAAAGCGATATTGTATTATTGCAATCAACCGCTGGGATTTCATCCCGTGGGGATAATACTTTTGCAATTTCATTGGACAATGTTAATGAACGAATTTATTCCCAGCCAGAAATCAAAAGCTCGGCTGTTCGCCGATTAGGCAGCGGTAAATTAGAAATAATGGTTGAAAAATACGAACCTGTTGCACATTGGACAGATGGTGAATTTTATTATCCAGTTACCGAAAACGGAATTGTTATCAGTCGACCACAACAAGAAAAGCCGGCCAATTCATTCATTTTTGTCGGTTCTGGGCTGAATAACTTATTACCTGTTATAAAATCTGCGAAACCTTTGTTCGGAAAAATAAACTATATCGAAAGAATCGAAGAACGCCGTTGGGATATTTATACAAATGATGGACTTAGAATTTTATTACCTGAAAAAGATGTAATGGCAGCGGTTTCAAAACTGGTCATTTTGGAAAAAGAACATCAAATTTTATCCAAAGACATAAAATCTTTGGATATGCGTGATAACAACCGAATTTTAATAAAAGATTAAAATGATATTGTTTAATTCTTCTTTTTTATGTTTGGATATAAACACTGACTGTGTTCATGGTATGGCTGTATCCGTTAAAAACAATCAAATTTCTGAAACAGCAGTATACACATTTGAAACAAGTGACACTATATTTGGAATAAAATCAGTTATCGATGAAATGGAACGAAAATTAAAAGACAGATTTACATCCGCATACATAACAGG
>CAYIZJ010000015.1:0-10815 GCA_964368045.1 uncultured Muribaculaceae bacterium | reverse complement strand
TCATGGAACAACTTGCATAAAATAACAATCGAAGACATACGAAAACAAATCAGCACTATAATCAAAGAAACAGATAAAGATCATTACCCATTACATATTATACCGGCAAATTATAACAACACAATTTCCAAATTTTCAAAGGCACCGATTGGGCAAATCGTACAAAACTTGGTTTCTAATTTCAAAGCGATTTGTTATAACAAAGAAAATATCGATAAAAAAATATCATTGATAAAACAATCACACATTCAAACGAATAGTTTTTATGATCCTGCATTTTTATTAAGCCGTCTGCACAGTAAAAAAGATGCGAATACTTTATTTATTGATTTAGGGACAGAATTTACAACTTTATCAATTTGGAATTCTGGTTGTCCTATATTTTTTCATAAAATTGAATTTGGGCAAAAAGTCGCAATCAAAGCAATCCAAGATGATTTCAATTTAAACTATGACGAAGCAAAAAGATTAAAAAATTCGGCCGTTAATCTTTTCGAAGAAGATGTCGACAGATTCACACAGGCCGACGCCATGTATGGATTTTCAAAATCTGAATTAAATTCTTGTGTTGTTCCGTTTATTTATGAACTGATTGAAAAAATCCAAGAACATTTATCATACTTTTTTGAAAAGCATTCCGTTGACGAAGTTTTTTTATTTTCTGATGGCGCCAAAATAAACAATGTAAATTTAATTTTTGAAAAATTATTTAATTGTGATATAAAAACTCTTGGGACATATTCTGTATTGGAAGCTTTACATTCTTATATTTTATCAAAACAAAAAGCAGCGATAAAAACAAAGGAAAGCACCGGCAATTTTATTACAAAATGGCTGAATAAATCCAAACCACAAAATCGTACATCGAAAAAATTCTTTACCCCTATTTTCCCAAGCACACTGTCTTTTGATATGAACAGTTCATTAACATATCAATTATTTAATTCAGGTTTTATATCGGGAATACACGTTGATATAATGGATGGCTTTTTTGTTAATCATATACGTGGCGGAATAAATCAAATAAAAACTATCAAAAAAAATTCCAAGGCAATAGCCCACGTCCATCTGATGACAGAACGTCCACTGACCTGGGGAATGGAAGCAATCACAGCAGGTGCAGATATTATAATTTTATCCGCCGAAAGTGATGGTGCAATTGACGCCTTTTACAAATTAAAACAATCGGGAAAAAGAATTGGTTTTGCAATTAAACCCGAAACGCCGGTCAGTTATTTAAAAAAAGTTATTCGTGATGTTGATGAAGTTCTGATTTTGTCGGTTGCACCGGGCAGTGGTGGCCAACAATTCATTGACACCGCTTTGAACAAAATTCGCACATTATACAATACACGAAAAAAATATAAATTGGCTTTTAAAATTTCTGTGGACGGTGGCATTAACGAAGAAACTGCAAAACTTTGCTGGGATGCAGGATGCGATTATTTAGTATCGGGTTCATATTTGGAAAAAAGCCCAGACTTTGCCATAGGCGTGCAAAATCTTATGCCGAAAAATAAATCATTTTATTAAAATTTTACGGCCCAACTCAAATTCTTCTATATATAAATGAATGGTGTTTTTCGGCAATTTATTTTTTGCAATTTCCGGCCATTCAATCAAAGTTATATCATTTTCAATTGCGTGATTTAATCCGATTTCTTCCAGTTCATCTTCGCTTTCGATTCTGTACAAATCAAAATGTGAAATACCATCGTAATTTTGCACTATTGTAAAAGTCGGACTGGGGACAACTGTGTCTTCGCCCTTTAATGTTTTTATAATTGTTCGTGCAATTTCGGATTTTCCCATTCCCAAATTTCCATATAACGCAACAACTGTTGGGGCGGTCAAAGTTTTCGCAAATTGTCTTGCGAACAATTTCGTTTCATTTAAATCTTTTAATATTTTTTCCATAAATTTCATTCCCCTATTCTAACAATAACAAGTCTTCTTCCATTCGGCGGATTGCATCACGTAATTCACCCGCTTTTTCAAATTCTAAATTTTCTGCAAATTTAAACATCTTAGACCGCAAATCTTTTATTTCTTTTTTCAAAGATTGTGCATCCATAACACCGCCAGATTTTGTATAAACAAATCTTTTTGTTTTATCTGTTTTTTCCTCTTTTTCGGACACTTCTGAAAAGACAGCTTTTTTGACAGTCTTTGGCGTGATGTTATGTTCAGTATTATAATCTTGTTGTTTTTTTCTGCGGCGACTGGTTTCATCCAATGCAGACTTCATCGAATCTGTAATTTTATCCGCATACAAAATAACACGACCGTTTTCATTTCTTGCCGCACGACCGATTGTCTGAATCAATGAACGGGTCGAACGAAGAAAACCTTCTTTGTCCGCATCCATAATCGCAACCAATTCACATTCGGGAACATCCAAGCCTTCACGTAATAAATTGATACCGACCAAAACATCGTATTCGCCCAATCGCAATGACCGAAGCAATTCAATACGTTCCAGCGTTTCTATATCGGAATGTAAATATTTTGCACGAACACCATTTTCAGTTAAATAATCTGTTAATTGTTCCGCCATCTTTTTTGTTAGTGTTGTAATCAAAACACGACCTGGAATTATTTTTTTTACCTGTTCCAATAAATCGTCGACCTGATTTGTTGTCGGGCGAATTTCACATATTGGATCCAACAACCCTGTTGGCCGTATAAGCTGTTCTGCGACAACACCTTTTGCCTGTTCCATTTCCCAATCGGCTGGCGTTGCGGAAACAAAAATTGTTTGTGGTCGTAATCCATCCCATTCATCAAATGTCAGGGGACGGTTATCAATACAAGACGGCAATCTGAAACCATATTTTGATAAATTTTCTTTTCTTGCCCTGTCGCCTTTTGACATCGCTCCAATTTGCGGAACGGTAACATGGCTTTCGTCGATAAATAAAATAGTGTCTTTTGGTAAATATTCAAACAAAGTCGGTGGCGGTTGCCCAGGTTCACGTCCGGATAAATATCTGGAATAATTTTCAATTCCACGACATGTTCCGGTTTGTTCCATCATTTCTATATCCCAATTTGTTTTTTCCCGTAATCTTTGTTCTTCGACATATTTCATATTTTCATGAAAATATTCCAAACGATTTGCTAAATCTTTTTTGATTTCTTGGATTGATTGAATTATGGTTGGCTGGGGCGTGGCATAATGGGTATTTGGATAAACAGATACGCCGTCCAGTCTTCTGGTTTTTTGTCCGGTCAAAGTATCGAATTCATAAATTTCTTCGATTTGGTCATCAAAAAAAGAAATCTTCCATGCCCTGTCTTGGGAATGAGACGGGAATATGTCCAAAAAGTCACCACGAACTCCAAATTCGCCACGATCAAATCCGACATCATTTCTTTTGTATTGAATGTCGACTAAATTTTTTATGACTTCTTTGATTGCGATTTTGTCATTAGTATTTAAAACCAATTTCATCCCACCGTATTGTTCGGGTGCACCCATACCATAAATACTGGATACCGAAGACACAACAACTACGTCCTTTTCTTCTAACATTGCACGGGTCGCTGAATGTCGCATTCTGTCCAATTGTTCATTTATGGACGCATCTTTATCTATATAAGTATCGGTTGTTGGAACATATGCTTCGGGCTGATAATAATCATAATACGATACAAAGTATTCAACGTGATTGTGTGGAAAAAATGATTTCATTTCTGTATATAATTGTGCCGCCAAAATTTTATTCGGTGCCATAATCAAAGCGGGACGCCCAGAATTCGCAATAACATTTGCCATCGTAAATGTTTTTCCCGAACCGGTCACCCCCAATAAAACTTGGGATTTTTGGCCTTTTTCCAAACCTTTTGATAATTCAGCAATGGCGGACGGCTGGTCCCCCATAGGTTTATATTCTGATACAAGATTAAATATTTTTTTATTCACATAAACAATATAATTCATTATAATAAAATTACAAGGACAGAGAATATGAAATCATACAAACAAAAAATCTTATGGTCTATCGCCGGTCTTTTCGCAATTGCGGGACTGGGTATTGCGGTTGCACCTGAATTTATCACATTAAATAATTTAAAACCAAAATTGGAACAAGCGATAAATTCGCACCCTGGGATAAACGCCAAAATAAACGGCGATATTAAATTCAGCCTGTTGTCGGGCCCGAAATTAGTCGCCCATAATATTACTGTTCCTAATGGATTTGTAAAATTTATAGAATTTGACATTCCGATAAAACAAATTTTCAACCTGTCTGATGTAAATGTTTTTGAAAAAGCAACCGTATATGGTGCAGATTTAAAAATTGAATCTTTGACATCGCCCCTATCCGACCAAGTTATAAATATTAAATCTTCGACTTTTGAATTTCGTGGTCATAAATTCGAACTGGTCAGCAGCGAATTAAATAAAAATATTTTATCGGGAATTTTAAAAACACATCAAAATAATTTCAATTATTATTACAGCTTTGTTTTTGATGGTGTAAATTTCAACGTTAAAAACGACAAAGACAATTTAATCGCAAACGGTCGGATTTTACCGGATGGTTCGGCGAATGGTGTTTTATCCGTGGACACAGAAAACATAAATAATTTCTTTCATTTTTCACAACCTGAAATAAAACAAAAAATCTCTCTTACGACCAATTTTTACTGGGACGGATTTGAGGGATTAAGTTTTGAAAAAATCACAGGAGAAAATGTATCAGGAAATGTTGAAATTTATAACAACGGTCGCAAAGATATCGAAATAAAAGCAACTGATGTTGATATTGACCTGTCTTATTTGGCATCAAATTTGGATGTTATTTATAACACGAATTTAAAAATCGAATTAACGGGTAAAATAAAATTTCGTGATAATGTTTACAGTTTTGTAAGACTAAATACAATTGGCACAGGGGATGAATTTATCATAAATGAAATAATTTTAGACACCACAAAAATATCGGGCGGAACTATTTCAAAAGATTTCGCAAAAGATTTACCGATAACTTTGGTAAAAGACGGGGCTGATGTATTTTGCTTTTTTTCAGGCAATCTAGAATCGTGGGAATGCAAAAAATATCAATATGATGACATGTCGGGTAAAATTATTGTGGATGGCGAAAATTATGAAGTCTTTTTAAATTCCGACAAAAAAATGTTCGAAAATACCGGCTTTTATAAAAGATTCACCCATCTGGGGACAAATGGTGAATTGCATTTTAACTTTGCGGATGCATCCGGCACGGTTTATATAAAAAACGATACAGGCACCCCAAAATATTCGTTCGCAAAAGACAAACCTTTTAATTGGCTGGGGGATAATTTTTACTTTATCCCAGAAAATATGGCAAATGAAATTGGCGCTTTTTCATGGAAAGATAATTTAATATTCTTTGTTTCAAATTCAAACAATTGGTCGATTGAAATGAATGTTGATACCGGTTATTTTAAAATCCGTGGGGCTAATATCAAAGACTGGTTTACAGACGCAGATTTACAAGCAATCAAAGATATGGATTTTATTGCGACCGGAAATTTACATAAAAACAATATATATGATTTGGTTTTAAAATTTGGAAATCACGAATTCAAAGGCAATGTAATCGGAAACAATATTATATTGACTTGTGATATTTTAAATTTGGATTTGATTGCATCCCAAGAATACATAGATGAATATGAATCAATGAAATTTTTAACACCTGCAAAAATTACCCTGCCCTTTGATTTGGGATTGAATATTGGATTAAAAGCGAATAAGTTAATTTATAACGGCGATATATTTTCAAACTTTATTTATTCATTGGAAGATAACGAACAAGCTTTTTCAATCACCGATGAAAGTCGTGGCGATTTTTTGGTAAGCGTTATAGAAAACGGTTTTGATTATGAAATATTATTGGAATTAAATCGGTTTAAAACTTATTCAAAATTATTGGGTGCGGGACTGCCATTAAATATCGAAGACACAACGATTACAGGTCAGGCAAACCTTCGAACATCGGGGAAAATTGCATTTGATATATGGAAAAATCTATCCGGCACAATCGATATAGTATTAGAAGGCGGAACACTTACCGGATTGGGTATCGATAATTTTTATGCGACCGCTGGTGACATAACAACATTGAACGCTGAATATTCTTTGATGAAAGCATTTGAATCAGGAAAATCCAGATTGAAAAATATGCGAATAATCGGCGAATACAAAGACGAAACTTTTACAACAACCGCACCATTTACCCTGTCGTTAAACCACACAGATATAACAGGGGAAATAAAAACATTTGATGGGAATATGTCTGTAAAAATGGATTTTGCATTACGTGGAACCGCACCGACACCCGAACCGATTACATTAAATGTTTTGCCAACTGGGAAACGTGAATATTCTTTATCGGAAATTATGACAAATTTTGATGCGTATTATTTTAAAAGTTTTGTCGCAACACACGATAAATTTAAGATTTTCTGATACCGTAAGCAATCATTTTATCAATGCCAATTAAATCACATTTTGGACAGACAAAGAATCTTATTGCTTTTTCGGTCCAAATATTATTTTCGCAATATAAATATGGCACGTATAAAACATCCTGATATTTTACCAATCGTGATAAATCATACCGTGCGATTTTATTTTCCAAAACATCCACTTGGAAAGGTGTCAAATTAAATTGCACGGTTAATCTTTTGATTTGGTCTTTATATGACATTTTAAACATTCCCTTTATTTTTTATTTATTATACAGATTAAAAAACAATTGGGAATAAGCATATATTCTTAAAAACAAAAGCCGGTAAATTACCGGCTTTTTTGATACATTTTAATGTTTACATTTTTTTACGAACTGTTATATGAACATCACGTAATTGTTGTTCGGAAACACTTCGGGGTGCACCTAACATTAAATCTTGGCCACGTTGATTTGTTGGGAACAAAACAACTTCACGAAGATTGGATGCACCCAATAAAATTTGAACAATTCTGTCCAAACCAAATGCACATCCACCATGTGGCGGCACACCATATTGAAATGCTGTGTACAATCCACCGAATTTTTCACGAACATCTTCTTCGGTATAACCGGCCAAATTAAATGCTTTTAACATTGATTCCTGATCATAGTTACGCAATCCGCCCGAACAAATTTCAACACCATTTAATACCATGTCAAATTGTTCCGCACGAATATCAAACGGTTTGTTATCCAATGAATCTTTTGCCAATCCAAATGGGTTATGACAGAAATTAACGTCGCCTGTATCGGGATCTTGTTCAAAGAATGGGAAATCTTCGATCCAGCATAAACGGAATTCTTTTTCGTTTATCAAACCTAAGTCCGCACCCAATTTTTCACGCAGTTTTCCTGCGGCTTTGGCGGCCGGTTCTTCGGCATCACAAACAAAGAACAATGTTGAATTTTCGCCTGCGATTTTTTTCAATTCAGATAATTTCTCATCCGATAATTTTTTGGACACAGGTCCTTTTACCTCGTTTCCAAATACGACATAGGCCAATCCGCCCAGTCCCAATTCAGTTGTTGCAAAGTCGCCCAGTTTATCAAACCATGAACGTGGCATTTCTGCACTATTTGGTGCTGGGATTGCACGAACAACCGATCCGTTTTGTACGGCGGATGCAAATATACCAAAATCAGAATCACGAAATATTTCGGACACATCTGTGATTTCAATTGGGTTACGCAAATCTGGTTTGTCCGATCCATATTTTAACATAGCTTCTTGGAAAGTTATGTATGGAATTTCTTCGGATAAAATTGCATCTGGTACGAATTCTTTTATCATAGCCGGAATCAATTCGTTTCCGATTTTTTGAATATCACGCAATTCTACAAAAGACATTTCCAAATCAAGTTGATAAAATTCAATCAATCTATCCGCACGTAAATCTTCGTCACGAAAACAAGGTGCGATTTGAAAATACCGGTCGAATCCCGACATTTGAATAATTTGTTTAAATTGTTGCGGTGCCTGTGGCAAAGCATAAAAAGACCCATGATGCAAGCGACTTGGCACCAAATAATCACGTGCCCCTTCTGGTGACGAAGAAGTTAAAATCGGGGTTTGGAATTCTGAAAAACCCATATCCCACATTTTATCACGTGCAAATTTCATAACACGGTTTCTGGTTAAAATATTGTTATGTAAACTGGTTCTACGTAAATCGATATATCTGTGTTTAAATCTTAATTCTTCGGACACGGTTCCGTCATCACCGAAAACTTGGAAAGGCAACACATCTGCCGTGCTTAGAATTTTAAATTCTTTGGCGGCGATTTCGATTTCACCTGTTGGAATTTTATTATTAACGGCCGCACCGTCACGGGCAACAACAGTACCTGTTATTTGTAACACAGATTCTGGTGGTAATTTTTCCAAATTTTCGTCCCCACCGTCGAACACAATTTGTGTTGTTCCGTAATTATCACGTAAATCAATAAACAACAAAGAACCATGATCACGTTTACGATGAACCCAACCTGATAAAGTTACTGTTTCGCCAATATTTTTTGAATTTAATTCACCGCAAGTATGACTGCGATATTTTGATTTTAAAGACAGCATTATATACACCTTTTTTTTGTATAATGTTTTTATCTTAATCGGCGTAAAAAAATTTGAAAAATTTGACACCGACCGTTTTAATGCATCAGGGGCGAATTATTTTTGATAAACCGCGGTGCCACCCTGTTTTGTCTCTTTGTACATTCGCCCTTTTACTTCACGGTCGTTAATCGTATCAACATAAAAAGACTGGTGCCCCAAGCAAGAATCGGACTTGCGACTCGTCCTTACCAAGGACGTGTTTTACCACTAGACTATTGGGGCATTGATACACATTATATAGATATATTATGAAAAATCAATAATTTTTGTTTTATTTAAACCTTGACAAAAACGTAAAATAGTTTAACATACTTATATAAGGCATAAAAATCATAATCATAAGGATTGAAAATGACTTTGAATAACAATATTTCTGGTTTCATAAAAAATCTGAATGGTTTAAACAGTGACATTAGTCAATTGGGTATAATTCCATCCGTTTTTGAAGTTTCCGAACTTTATGATTTTTCGGTTAATTTTTTTAATATTTTAAAAAGTTTTTCTGACACTACCAACACCCCGGATGTAAAGTCGACCCGTCAGTTAAATTCTTTGATTTCTACTTTTAATTACATATTGCGAGAATCGCAAATCGAAATAAAACCAGCACAAAAAGAATTAAAACTTAGCGATGTTTTTTTCACAAAATATTCTCTTGATAGCTCTTTGGAAATATTAAATCGTATGGAAAGAGAAGATGAAAGCATCGAAGCGGCAAACAGATTAAGCGACGCATTACGTTTAAGCTCCAGTTTAATCCGCAAAGCTATATCGGAAATCAATTACAAAATTAACGAAGAAAGTATAAAAAAAGCAAATGAATATACAAAAATGATTTATTAAAATAAACCGGCAATTCGCCGGTTTTTTTTATCTGTGATAAAAGATAATTAAATTTGACGTTCTTTTATCTTTTTATACATTTGTGTTAACCCTATTTCTTTAACGTTCAGCAAATTTTGTAATTTTTTTACCGATTTTTCAAAATTAGACGACGGGTCTTTTTTAATAATTGGCGATGTGCTAACGAAATAAAACATATTTGCACATTCAAAAAACGGTGCCAGCCTGGATCTGACATATGTATCCCTATCCCCTTTGCCACCGTTTTCAGCCATTTCTTTGCAACGGGACAAAATATGGTTAAAATCAGAATCAAATTGGTTAAAGATTACATTATTTTCGCCATCGTGTGCAGAACGTGTCCATCCGTTCGATTCCCAAATTTCATTTCCATCTTCATTAAATTGGACTTTTCCGTATTTATCCATTTTTTTGATTTTCGGATTACGCACACTTTTTAAAGTTATATCAGAACCTATTTTAACGCTTTGTGCATTATTTATATTAAATCTTGAATATTCATGATTTGCGGGTAATGGGATTTGGGTACGTATGATACCGGCCTCATCGTACTCTTCTATTGTTTGGATTAAAATTTTATTATTTTTATCCATTATTGCTACTAAGATTTTTTCTAAAATCATTTGTTGATCTTTTGGTCTTTCATTAAACATAGAACGCATATCGACTCCTTAGTTGTTTATAAATCCAACATAGCACAAAAATAACAAAAGTCCATTGTTTTTTAATATTTCAGATTTAAAAAAAGCCCGACTTAAATCGGGCTTTTTATTTATGATTTTTTACATCGCAACTTCGATTGCATCAACATCAATCCATGCGTCATCAACTTCGCCATATATAATTACGGTTTCTTTTGGAACACCGTTCGACGCCGGCCAAATTGATTCATCGATTTCCAACATATATGAACCGGTATTATCAACAAAGCGGTACATTCCGCCGTCTACATAGCTTTGAATTATACCACGTAACACAACATCTTGACCTTCTGGCATATCTATAACTTCTTCGATTGTCATATAATTTGTACCTTTTGGTGCCATATTGTTGTTCATACTGTGCGAACTATAATTACCTGCATTTGCGGCAGTAACAATAGTTAGAACAGATAAAAGTCCAATCAATTTTTTCATTTTTTATCCTTTTGTTTTATTGGTTTGACCTATATTAATTTTTTCATAAAAACAACATAAAATCAGCAGGAACCAAATCATTAAAAAAGCTGTGAAATAAATCACAGCTTTTTTCTTTTTCAAAATCGGGATAATTTTTTTATTAAAACTCTGATTTTATTGGACGAGTAAACAGTTTATCTATCATATCACGGAT
>CAYIZJ010000014.1:0-18039 GCA_964368045.1 uncultured Muribaculaceae bacterium | reverse complement strand
AAATCAAACACCATCAGTCTTTGACAGAAATTTGAAACAAGTTACCGGCAATTTTCCGATAACTTATTTTAATTATTTTGCTTCGACTTTTAATCCAGGACCTTGTGTTGTAGACAAGCTGCAAGACACAATGTACTGACCTTTTGAAGTCGCCGGTTTAACTTTTTTCAATTGTTCAATCAATGCAGTTGCATTATCAACCAATTTTGATGTTTCAAAAGACATTTTACCAAGACCCGCATGAACAATACCTTTCTTTTCAGCACGGTATTCAATTTGTCCTGCTTTTGCTGTTGCAACGGCTTCGGCAATGTTATTTGTAACTGTTCCCAATTTTGGATTTGGCATCATACCTTTTGGACCCAAAACACGAGCAATTTTTGACATTTTTGGCATCATATCTGGTGTTGCGATAACACGATCAAAATCAATATTACCTGCTGCAACTTTGTCGATTAACTCTTCGCCACCAACAACATCTGCACCTGCTTTTTTGGCATCGTCTTTGTTATTTTCTGTAAACACAGCAACACGAACAGTTTTACCTGTACCGTGTGGCAAAGACAACATACCACGAATGTTTTGTTCTGCTTTTGTGATATCAATTCCCAAACGAATTGCGATTTCCAAACTTTCGTCGAATTTTTTTGATGTAAACCCACGCAAAGTTTCAATAGCGTCGCTAATTGTATAAACTTTATCCGAATCCAATTCAGCCCAAGTTTTTATTCTTTTTGTTACTTTCATAATATTACCCCTCTACCTTGATGCCCATTGAACGGCATTGACCAGCAACAATGTTGCAAGCAGATTCAATATTGGAACAATTCAAATCTGGCATTTTTTGTTCTGCGATTTGTTTAATTTGATCCATAGTAATTGTACCAACTGATTCACGTCCTGGTTTTTTTGAACCCGATTTAAGGCCCAAAGCTTTTTTAACAAAATAAGATACAGGAGGCAACTTCATAATAAATTCAAAAGTTCTGTCTGTATAAACTGTGATGATACAAGGTGTTGGTTCACCCGGTGTTCTTTCTGCGGTTGCATCGTTAAACTGTTTACAAAATTCAGCGATATTAACCCCAGCAGCACCCAACGCAGGCCCCAAAGGAGGCGATGGATTTGCCTGTTTTGCAGGGACGACTACTTTTACTAATCCCTTTACTTCTTTACTTGCCATTTTTTCACTCCATAATTTAAAGTTTTTTTAAGTTAGTGTTGTGGTGCGATGTGGCGCATCTTCCACAATTTGTGTTCATCTCGAACACTTTTTAACATATTGAATTCAATACATTAAACTTTTTCGACCTGATTGAAATCCAATTCTACGCTGGTTTCACGGCCAAATACCAATATTTTTACAAGCATTTTTTGCTTTACATTATCAACTTCTGCGGCGATACCGTTAAAGTTTGCGAACGGTCCATCTATAACACGGACTTCGGCACCGACATCATATTCGATATCATCTGTTACATGTGTTCCTTCTTCGACTTGTTTTTGCAAACGACGGGCTTCGGCTTCACTTACTGCGACCGGTCTATTTTTTTGCCCCAAAAACATAACAACCTGCGGAACAAGACGAACAAGCGAAAAGGTTTCATTATTCATAACCATTTGAATAACGATGTATCCTGGAAAGAATTTTTTTTCTGATTTAACTCTTTTGCCGGCTTTGACTTCTGTGACTTCACGTGTTGGAACCAATATTTCACCAAACAAAGCATTCAAACGACGTTTATCAATTTGTTCCCGCAAACCACGGGCAACTTTATCTTCGCATCCTGTATGAACGTTAACAACAAACCATTGCATTGTGCCTTCCATTATATAATTCCTTCTACTTTGTTATATTAAAATATCCAACCGACCAGCGCATTCAACGCAGTATCCGTCAAAAAGAAAAACAATACGGCCAAGCTGGCAAAAATCAAAATTAAAATTGTCGTTTTAACAACAGTGTCACGGGACGCCCAAACAATTTTGAACCATTCCGATCTTACTGCTTTTATATAATCAAATATTTTTTTCATAATTTCATTCCGATTTTTATGACTTAGCACCTTGAATTTCAAGTTTTATTGGCAGGGGCAGAAGGAATCGAACCCTCATCCGCGGTTTTGGAGACCGATATTCTACCGTTGAACTATGCCCCTTTATTGCGACAGCCAAAGACACAAAAAGACAGTAAAACCAATTGGTTAAACTGTAAATTCATACCAAATACACCGTCCTTGTTTATTCTTCGTACCCGTTAAAGTTAGCCAAAGCATACCATATAAATACCAAAAATCAAGCAAAATCTATTATAATTTTTTTATTTATTCAGTGCAAGCAAAAAGTTAATCAACATTCAATAAAAATTATAAAAAACTAAAAAAATGCATCCCCAGTGTTAAAAATTGAAAATTTTGCTTGCACAACCCCGCATTTTTCTTCTATGATTCACAAACAGAAGGGAGAAACAAAGTGGCAAAAACTATCGAACCACCTATTTTAATATCCAGATTGATGATATTCGTCTTTGCGGCATCGGTTGTTATGCTGGTTGTTTTGATTTTAACATTGGTTAAAATGTATCCTTTGGACAGGACTCAGATTTTATTTTTGGCATCCACCCCAAAATCCGATACAACAATCCAATTAACATCGTTCACACCAAATGGTGAAAATTTGGAAACTTATAAGATTGCTTTTATCAAAGAATATATCAAAGCACGAAACGAAATCGTTCCAAACGCAACCGTAATGAAAAGAAAATGGTCAGCTTCGAACGACGGCATCGTTTATATGTGGAGTTCGCCAACAGTATACAAAGACTTTCAACAAACAGGCATGTGGAACGCATATATGCAAGACATCCCAACATTTGAATTTTATTGTCCCGTTGAATTCAACAGTATATCACCATGGGCGGAAAATTCATACTCTGTAAAGTTTAGTTATTTTTGCACAGATAAAGGTGGACAAACCAGTAAAAATTATTTTACAATTGTGTTGAAATTGGAACTTGAAAATGCTATACAATGGACAGATAGGTTACAAAACCCATTGGGGATAAAGGTTACCGAATATTCTGTTCAATCAGGTCAAGGCGATCCGCTGGACTTTAAATGGGCGAATTAAGAAAGAAGGAATAAATTATGAATATGGTCAAAACATCGGTTTTTTGTTTACTTGCAGGAATTATTTCTGTTTGTTATGCATCTGTTGGCAATGCGGCGCAACAAGCTTGGGATTATCCTAATGCAAATATGGCATCCGGCAGCACAAAACCTGGATACGCTCAATTGACTTGGTCACCGGGCAGCGTTATTCCAATTAAACTTCGCAGTGGAATGGTCACCATGGTTAATTTGCCAGCCGGCGAACAAATTGCTGACGCTGTGGTTGGAAACAAAGGATTATTTCAATTTGACCAAAGCAGCAAAAACGGCAACTCGATGTTAATCACCCCAGAGGCTGCAAACCAAGGTGCCGACACAAATTTAATTGTAACAGGAAAATCTGGAAACAAATACATATTCTATTTACGTTCCGAACCTGCAAATTCTGGCGAAATTACGTATTCCCAAGTTGATATTTCTATTGATGGAAATTCTCCTTTGCAGACCGTTGGTTTGAACACTCAATATTCTGGAATGAATTCTGTTTTTGATTCTGCTCCAACTGGTTCAAACACAATTGGTGTTGATGGTGAAGATTATGGCTGGATTAAAACAATGAAAATTGATCCGTCCGAATTCAGATTTGATTTGGATATATTTGTTCCAAACCCAGATGATTATGTTATCGCCCCTGAACGTGTATGGCGTGACAGAATATTTACATACATTGACTTTGGCGACAAAGTTATCGCTATGACACAACGCCCTGTTGTATCTTTGTTGGTCGAAGGCGGGGAAAGTCCTGTTGGATTCCGTACCGATGGCGATAACGGCAGATTGCTTATCGTCGAAGCCGTAGGTGATATGGTTTTACGTTCGGGTCAAAGAATTGTTTGTATAAAAAGACGTGAAAAACCATTTATGATTGCTGATACCGCAGCTGTTATGGCATTGGCCGAAGCAAACGTAATGCAATCTATGATGTCAAATCAATCTTTGAATAACACTGCATATGGAATGTACGGTTCACAACAACCAACTATGATGCAAACAAATGGATATGGCGTTGCACCAACTATGAATTATGGCACACAAAGTTCGGGGTCACGCAAAACAGGTATGAATTTGGTTCCAACCGAAAGAATCACAGCAGGTTCTTACCTTCCTCAATCCGACATACCACTTATAACCAGCAATCAAACTGGTGTTGCAATTGAATTAAAATCGGACACATCGGTAAAGGCATTAAATGATTACTGGACACAATTGCTTGCCAAATTCACAGGCGAAGAAGGTGCGGGATTATTAGCACCGTACAAAGACATGGTATTCTTTGCCGTTGATGCACAGGGTGTTGGTGAATTGGGTTCGGAATCAACCGCTGCGAAATTATATCGTTTGCGTATTGGGCCTTTGTCCGACATTGATTCTGCACAAAAAATTTGTGACCAATTGCTGAAATTTTCTGGGGCCAGCTGTCACGTTGTTCGTGTTCAATAAACAAATAAATAACAAAGAAGTTTGAATTGACAAATGTAAACGCTAATTTTTCTGAATCTGGTTCTGCTGGAAAATTCATATTGTGGTTATTGCTGATTGCGGCCTTTATTATTATTTTAATTTTATACACTCTGTTAACAGGGGACGATACAAAAGAAATTAAAATAACAGAAAAAACAGCCGAACAAGTCGTCCAAGAAATCACACCTGAATTATTTGTTTCACCACAAATGTTAAACTGGGCAAATACAGAAGTCGGACAAACAAAAAAACAAAAATTTGTTATTACTGCTAATTCCCCTATTATCATTTCGGATGTAAAGCTTTTGAACAAAGAAAATATCGATATTTCAGAACCTATTACAGATTGCGTAAATATGGGACAAATCAATCGTGATTTATCGTGCAGCATTACAATTGAATTTACACCTTTGGAAATAATTGATATCCAAGGTTTGCCTTTATCCATTGAATGGCGTGGTATAAATCAACCGGAACGTTTGACACAAACCAAAACAATTGCGATGTCTGTTGGGGCATTTGCACCGGTCAAAGAAGAACCAATTGTTATACAAAACATAATTGAACAACCAGATTTCAAACCTGAATTTGTTATGCCTGAATTTAAATACGAAGTCGAAACAGCACAATTACCAGTTGTCGAAGATGAAATAGATATGTTTATTCCACAGGCTTTGCCAACAATCACACCAGTGATTGAACCAGAACCGATTGTCGAAGAAGTCATATCAACCGATATTTTTGAACAACCGATATTTCAAACACCACAAGTTTTTGAGCCAGTAATTGAACAGGCACCGGTTGAATCTTGTTCGGACTTTTCTTTTTATGGATACAATTCTTATGGTGCCGAAATTGGTTGGATTAAACCTGTTGCGGGGGCTTATAAATTTTATCCTTTTTCTGATACCGGATGCGAAAATCCAACCGGTCGATATAATCCAGACAATGGAATAATCAGCGATATAAATGACGCTTCGATTCAAATTGGAACAGATGCTGAAAATGTCGGATTAACCACTATTCGCAACAGTGTTATTCCGCAATTATCCGCAGCCCCAGGATCCAAAACGACTTCCCGTGCAAATTCGGCTACAACCGCAGTTGCCGCAATTTCGGGGTCTGGCAAATTAGATAATCTGATACACCGTGAAGAAAATGCTAAATTATTACCTTCTTCGTACGGCGAGCAGGCAACTGTCAACTCTATGCCATATGACAGAACATTTGTTTTGCGTCAATATAAACCAATACCTGCAACAATTGTTACAGAAATTCGTGCGGTTGCAAACGAAACACAATTACCGGTTACCGCAACCGTCGACAGAAATGTTTATTCGGACGATGGTCGTACAATTATCGTGCCTGCTGGTACCATGATGCTGGGTTCGGTCAAAGGCGATATGCCTGGGCCATATAAATCCGTTGGTCGTGTAAACATTGAATGGTATCGCTTTGTACGTCCGGACGGCGTTGAATTTAACTTTACTGGACAAAACAAACCTTTTTCAGGAGACGCACAGGGTCGCACAGGCGTTCTGGGACGTGGTAGCACCGATTACGTTGAACAAATGGTTATGCCAATGTTAACGGCTGTTGTACCGGCTGCGGTTAATTTAATTGCACCTATATCCGATTCATTTATAAATCAAATCGATTTGGACAGCAATACAGTCACACAAAGCGGACAGTTACGTTCCAGTGAATTGGCAAAAAATGAAATTATCACTGCCTGGAATCAGGTTGCGCAAAAAATATTAACCGATATGATTGACGATTCTGTGCCGCCTTTTACAATTGGTGCAGGAACACGTATTACAGTATTTTCACCTGATGATTTGATATTAACATGTGGTGCCCCAGAATCTGGCGATAAAAAATGTTCCATTGTTAAATATAATGAAGCATACAGCCCAACTATTGCCCGTAACTTTACAGTGGGTAAGGATGAACCACAAACATTGATAGGTCAGGCACGTTCATTTAATACACTGGATAATTACTGTGATGGCAATGGTGGTGTTATCGAAACCAAAGTCGCAGAAATATCCGAAGAAGGTTTGGATTACAGAACTGTATTGTTCTATTGCCAATCATTCAGTGAAAATGGATTGTATCAATCAATGACCGAAGTCCAACAAGAAGCGATATATCAAAACCAAAACCAAGGCATAATCGGTTCTGGTGGCTCAACATTGCAAAAAGGAACACAAAGCTATAACGAAGAAGTTTTGGGACTGGAATATGCAAATGATGGCACTATATTAAATCCGTTTGATAAAAACAGTAACCCAGAACCAGCCGTTCCAACTATTACCTGTCCGGATGGCACGAATCCCGATGGAAATGGATGTTGTACTGGTGAAACTTATACCGATATGGGCGAACAAGGATTTAACTGTTGTCCAGCAGGTGGTGGTGATTGTTTCCCGCCGATATTATAAAAAGATAAAGCTTATAAAACAAAAGCCCGCTTATAAAAGCGGGCTTTTGTTTTACCCAATACAAAAAGGATTAAACCACGAATCGAAAACACAAATCAAAAATCTTGAATCGAATCGAAAAACCGATTCGAACTTCAACCGACGGTTGTAATGTTTTACAAATTCTTTTTGTTTTTGTATAAACATTACACCACCAAAATAAAAAAGGAGAGAAAAATGAATCCACAAATAAATGAAACATTTGTAACAACGACAAAATTTCACAGCGTCGAACAATTATGGTTTTGGTTTTTATACACAAAACAATTAAGAAATGGTTTTTCATATCAAAACAACAGGGGTGGGGGAAAAAAAATCTGCGAATTACTGGACGTTGAAACTTTGATAACCAGATTATATTTGTCCGGAAAATTAACCGATGAACATTTATCAGTTATGAAAGAATTCGGCGACAAAAGACGATGTCCACATCAACACATATGGGCCGAAAACAAAAAAGCCGCAGTTTGGAATGCTGCTATGCAAATCATAAATACCGAAGCCGTAAAAAAAGGCTGGCTGATATAGAAAAAACAAAAGGAGAAATAAAATGATTATAATTGGTTTTTCTGTAACAAGTTCCGATAAAGTTGCAAATATGTTTTGTCGTAAATTCAAACATTGTGTTGTGATATTTAAAACATCCACCACAATGGATTTAATTCAAATCGCAAAAGATGGTGTTCGAATACTAAAAATAAATGAAACTGATTTACTGCGATTAAAAAACAAAGGCTGGGTATTTATCCCAGCCGAACAATCTTTTAATAAATTAAGATTTCCAATATTCCTTAGCTGTACGGGATTCGCAAAAAAAACATTGGGGATAAAAAATCCTTTTATTTGGTTTCCCGACGGTTTACATAAATATTTAATAAAAAAATACCGCTGAATTTTTTTCAGCGGTGTTTTTTATTTTTTCATTGTTTTTTTAATGACGTACATCTGACCTATTCCAAATAAATTAGATACAGCCCAGTATAAAACAAGTCCTGCCGGCATCCATGCAAATATAACAGTGAATAACACAGGCATCCATTTCATAATCCGTTGTGTTTGTGCCATCGGATCATTTGGGTTGTCATTTGGCGTTGATTGGGTCTGTAAATTTTGTTGCCACCACATAGTAAGCCCCATCAATATCGGCAATATAAAATATGGATCCATTACAGCCAAATCAGAAATCCATAAAAAGTCTGCTTGACGCATAGGAACAGATATTAACAAAGCCTTATACAAAGCAAAGAAAATCGGTATCTGTAACAACATAGGCAAACATCCCGACATAGGTGAAGTTTTATGTGTTTGATATAACTTCATCATTTCCATTTGCAATCTTGCTTTGTCGTTGCCATACAGCTTTTGAATTTTTTTCATTTCAGGTTGCATTTTTTGCATAGCTGCCATCGAAGTATAAGATTTTTTGGTCAAAGGCCACATTAACAAACGCAATACCAATGTTAATAAAATAATCGCAATACCATAATTCAAAACAAATCCGTGCAAAAAGTTCAAAGCACTTAACATCGGGCGGGATAAAAATCCAAACCAACCATAATCCATTGTTTCTTCGATATTTGGAATATATTTTGCGGCATCAGCCAAAACTTGTTGATCACGTGGTCCGGCAAAAACGTTTGTTTTTACGGTTTTTACTTCACCTGCCCCGACATTGATAATACCCGCATTTGTGTCGGCTTGGAACACACCGTTTTCAGATTTCAAACGAATTGTTTGATCGGCTGAATCCAAACTAATTATTGCTTCCCAGTATTGTTCCGCAAATCCGATAAATCCGGATGTTGTTTGATAAGCATACGAAGATTTTTCCAAATCTTTCCAATCGTGTTCTGACATTCCACCATTTTCAAACGCAAATCCGCCCGTTGATACTGCAACAGATTTATCCGATTGTGTTGTATAATTGATTCTGGCATATGGAACAAAGCTTGCAGCAACTTTGCTGTTATTTTTGATTTCATCTGATACAGATATTACATAATCTTGCATTAAAATTGTTCTGGTAAATTGAATATTGTCTTCGTTTTCCCATGTCATAATTTTTACATTTTCTGTATCAACGACTTTCCAAACAGTTTTGGCGGTTGGTGCTGCAACACCATTGCCCAAAAATCCGATTTCTGTAAAGTTTTTATCATCAGCCAACAATTCGATATTTATTTTTTCATCCGCATCTGACTTATAATTTTTCAATTCGAAATCATAAATTCTAAGCCCCTGAACAGTTGCTGACATATCGGCATTTTCAATTTTTGACATCGGTACATTATCGATGCTTTCAACGTTTGCCGTATCATTTGTATTTTGTACGACTTCTTTTTTATCACCACCAAATCCGAATATTAAAAAGTATGCCAAAAAGATTAAAATACCCCACCACAAAGCACCGGCCAATGGAGATTTTTTTTCATTGCTTTTGTTATTTTGTCTGTTTGCCATCCACGAATTAAATCCTGAATTTTGATTATCCATAAACTTTACCATTATTATTTTTCCCTTTTTTTAAATATAGTTATTATATATAAACCCACACCGACAACGATACAAATATCGGCAAAATTAAACGCAGGCCAATGCCATCCAAATGCATGAAAGTCCAAAAAGTCGACAACTGCACCGAATCTTATTCTATCTATTAAATTTCCAATTGCCCCGCCGATAATCAACAACAAAGGCCATTTTTCAAAGCTTTTTGAACGAAAAGAAAAATAATGGATTAAAAATCCTATAACAAATCCGGTCAAAATAATTAAAACTATTTGTGCATTTTGTCCCAGCATTCTGAATAATGAAAACGATGTTCCAGGGTTCCATGTAAACACCAAATTGAAAAAGTCCGTCACAGCCGAAATATGATACGGATAAGGCAACAATTGCCACGCATTTTCAAAAACAGGAATTTTTCCTGTTAACATATAAATTATGTATCCTTTGGATATTTGGTCGACAAGCACGATACCAAATGCGGCCAATAAAAATTTTAAAATATTTTTCATATATTACTTCCTTCGAACTTTCTTTATTCGGTTACAGGATAACAGCAAAAAGACAGATAATCAAATTTATTTTTCTTCGGTATACTTTTCCAATTTTTTATAATTTTTCGCACGTAAATCTGATAACATTTTTCCAATTTCAGATTCTTTGACACCCAATGCGGATAACAAATCATGTCCCAATAAAAACGAAGATTCGATTGTTTCCGGCAAAGCTTCTTTGACGCCTTCGTTCAACAACATTTTTGATTCTTCCAAAGTCTTTGCACGGGCGAATATTTTTGCACGTGGTTGAATTGAATATACGGCACGTATTGTGCTTTTTGCAATCCAAGCGTTATCCAATGCCACAACAACCGCACGTGTTTTGCCCGCCTTTAACCCCATTGAACGTAATATTTCCGGATTACTTGTATCGCCATAAACAATGTTTAACCCGTCCGCCTGCCCGCTTAGTACCACATCAACATTTAAATCAATTGCCAAATATGAAATCTTTTTTTGTTTTAACATATTTGCAACAGTTTGCCCAACACGACCAAATCCACAAATAATAACATTTGGTTCTGGGATTTCTTTTTCCATATTTTTTATTTTTTTGATTTTATGGTTTTGTAAAATCTTGCCCGATTTTTTAAGCTTTTGATAAACGGAAACCAAAATCGGAGTCGACATAACAGACAAAACAATTATGGAAATTAAAATTTCAACATCATGAAAAGGAATAATATCCAACCCGCTGCTTTTCATTGTTTGCATAATAAGTAATCCAAATTCCCCACCTTGGGCCAAAACAAGTGCAAAGAAAAAAGCATCTTTGGCGGCAACTTTACGAACACGAGCAACGATATAAATCGCAATAAATTTCAGCAATATTAAACCGGCCGCACCTATTAGGATAAGAGGCAAATTAGATAACAAAACATCCAAATTCAAACCCAATCCCAATGATATAAAGAACAAAGACATAAATAATATTGCATATGGTGATACTTCGACTTTTATTTGATGTCTGTAAATTGTTTCGGAAAATAACATACCGGCCAAGAAAGCCCCCAATTCAGACGGCAAACCAATCAATTCCAAAACAACCGCCCAAAATACGATATTTAACATAATAACGACTAAAAAAACTTCTTTGGATTTTAATTTTGAAACCATTCGCATCAAAGGATTTAAAACAAATCGCCCAATAACAACAACACCCAAAATTATACCCAGCGATAATATTAAGACATCCGCAATGGATGCCCCCAAATTAAAGCTTTTACCTGCGAATACCGGCAAAATAGCCAACAGCGGTATCGCCAACAAATCTTGGAATAATAAAACTGAAAAAGCCTGACGTCCCAATGGGGTATGCAATTCATTTGATTCAGCCAAAATTTGTAAATCGGTTGATGTGCTGGACATAGAAAGCACCAGTGCAATCATAATTGTTCCCATAATTGTCCACGCCGTTAATCCAAATAAAATCGGGAACAAAACAATACCGACCATCATAACTTGGGAAAAACCCAGCCCAAAGATATTTTTCTTCATTTGCCATAATCGTTTGAAATTTAATTCAATACCAATCGTAAACCACAAAAACATCATACCGACTTCGCCCAGAAACCCCCAAATCGAACTGGATTCAAACAATCCCAACACATGCGGTCCCGCAATAACGCCCGCCAATAAAAAAGCCAACAAAGTCCCAATCTTAGCCAATCGTAAAAAATACAACAGGCCAAAAGCGACAAGAAAAAATATAAGTATTGATGCGGTCATTTAAATCTCCATTTTTTATAAATTTTATTATATCAAAAAATGGATAAAAGTTCAAACCTATATGGATTTTGAAATTTCCAAATATTTTTCAGGCGATATTTCTTCGCCACGCATAGTGCCGGTTAAACCAAATTGTTCCCAATCAACATCACGAATAATACCACGTATCATTTTTCTTCTTTGGCCAAACAGCTTTGCGGTTATATTTTCAATATTTTTTAAATCGGTTATTTTTTTTATTTTATCCGGATTTGGAATTACTTGAACTATTGCGGATTGAACTTTTGGTTTTGGAAAAAACGCAGTATTTGGAACATCAAATAAAATTTTTGCATCCGCTAGTAACGAAGTCAATACAGCAAGGCGACCATACTGTTTATCACCTTGTTTTGCAACAACTCTTAATGCGACTTCTTTTTGAAACATAACAGTAATCGAAGATATTTTTAAATCCGAATTTTTATCCGCAACGCAATGTAACCAACGAATAAATAATTCAGTACCCACATTGTATGGTAAATTTGCACATACAGCGACTTTGTTTTCATCCAGCTTTTTACGACCATCAAAGTAAAACAAAGCATCGTCAAAAATCACATTTAATCGCCCCTGTGATGCATCTGAAATTTTTGATAAAATCGGTTTGGTTGTTTCGTCTTTTTCAATAGCAATTAACTTATTCGCACCCGCCATTAACAAAGCACGTGTTAATCCACCAGGGCCTGGACCAATTTCCAATACAGTTGAATTTTTTATATCTGGCACAGATTTTGCAATTCGCCCCGTTAAATTTAAATCAAACAAAAAATTTTGCCCCAATGCTTTTTTAGGCTCCAAACCGCAATCACGCATCATCTGTGAAATTGGCGGTAAATTCTTAATTAAATCTGTCATAATTTTTTTCGCCCCCCGAACGCCAAAGTCAAAGTACCATCATCCAAATAATCCAAATCACCACCCAATGGAACGCCGGATGCCAATTCTGTAAAGCTTAAACTTGGATAATCCTGTAATACAGAAATAACATAATGCTGTGTTGTTTTACCTTCGACCGTATTTGGTAAAACAAATATTATTTCCGATATATTTTCTGAATTTATTCTGTTACCTAAACCAGATAAATTTAAATCGTCCGGCAATATTCCACCCACACCCGAAATCAATCCGCCCAAGATATGGTATCGACCGGAAAAAATTCCCGATTTTTCCAAAGTCCAAACATCGCCCAAATCCCGCACCACACACAGTTGTCCGTTTTGACGGGTTACCGACAGGCAGTATTCACATTTTTGGTTTACAGCATCCGTTAAAACACCACAGTTAACGCATGGTTTTATATTTTCTGTTGCGTCTTTTAATGCAGCAATTAAGTTTTCACATTTGTTTGTTTTATCTTCCAACAAAGACAAAACAATTCGTGTTGCGGCACGGCTGCCAACCCGTGGCAGTTTTGCAAATTGTTTAATAAGTTTTTCAATTTTTGGATTCATAAATATTATTACCTTAAAACACAAAGCTGTTAATGCCTGCGTTCGTCGCCCTATCTTTTACATTAACTGCATCATTCCGTGACATACCATTTGCACGAACACGATACAATCCAGACGCTGTTGTTTCAATATCTGTTGCAACGCCCAATCTGTTTTCAACCAACAGCTGTTGAGTCTTTGCGGCATTCATACTGGAAAAAGCCCCAAATTGAACACCTGAATTTCCTGTGCTGGATTTTTTAACAACGGTTGTTGTTGTAACCTTTTTTTCAATCAATGGTGTCGGTTTTGAAATTGTCATTTCGGATTTTTCAACCCCCATCATTTCAAAGCCTTTGTTTAACATATCAACAGAAACGGATGCACGAACATCTTTGTTATCCGCACCCAAAACGACGCTGATTAAATGTTTACCATCACGGTTTGCGGTTGACACCAACGAATATTTTGATTTATTTGTGTATCCGGTTTTCATACCATCGCATCCAGGGTACGTTCCCAGCAAACGGTTTCCATTATAATAAGTTTTGCCATTATAAGACCACGATTTCATACCAAAGTATTTCCAATATTCTGGAAAATGTTTGTACACTGCAATCGAAAGCAAAGCAATATCACGTGCGGACGATTGTTGATCATCGTTTGGTAATCCCGATGAATTTTCAAAATTAGTTTGGCTAAGCCCGATGTCGGCTGCGGTATCTGTCATAAGGGATGCAAAGCTTCCTTCACGTCCGCCCTTTAAATTTTCGGCCAACACCCGTGCAACATCATTTGCACTGTACACAGCCAATGCGGAAATTGCATCTTCGACTTTTATTTTACTTCCCGCTTTTAATCCCAATTTTACGGGGCTGGCATTTGCGGCACTTTGTGAAACAATCAAATAATCATCCAAATTCAATCGCCCATGATTTAACGCATCAAACGTCAAATACAAAGTCATAATTTTTGTAAGACTGGCGGGATAATTTAAATCTTTGGCATTTTCTTGATATAAAATTTTACCTGAATTCATATCGGCAACCAGTGCGGCCTTATAATTTTTTGCAAAACCATCAAATGAAATTACGGAAAACAAACAAGCAATTCCGAAGCATTTCGCAATAAAAACATTTTTCATAAAATTCATAATTTATATGATACAAAAAATCCGCCCTTATCGTCAAGGGCGGATTCAATCAAAACAAATTGTTTAAATTAGCTGATTGTTCTCAAAGAAATTTTTTCTCCGTCAACAATAACCAATTGACCTTCGTTGATACCTTTTCTGCGGCAAGCATTAAACGCATCACGTTTGTCATACAAATCGCTGTCACAGAAAGAGAATACACCACGTGACAAAGCCAATTGATTTGCAGTTACACAATCT
The DNA here is from genome assembly GCA_964368045.1 of uncultured Muribaculaceae bacterium. Lineage (GTDB taxonomy): Bacteria > Pseudomonadota > Alphaproteobacteria > Rs-D84 > Rs-D84 > CAUTNA01. The sequence continues at coordinate 3,273 of CAYIZJ010000014.1, read as the reverse complement.
TTGCAAACTGCGATGATTGGCATTTCGGATTTTCTGCATGAAATCTGAGTTGTTGCGGTTGCATCTTCTGCAAACACAACAATGGCAGCAGAATACTTCAAGTTTGCCATAGAAACAAAGGAACGAGACAAGTCTTTTTCAGGTAAATGTTCAATGCGTGACCAATCGAATGGATTTTCAATTGTATCCATATCTGCGTTAATCAAGATTTTTGCCATAGTTTCAACAGTGTGAACAGGATCATGACCGATAGTTGTTTCTTCGGAAGTCATGGTAGAATCCGCACGCAAATAAGCAGCGTTCGCAACGTCTGTGATTTCAGCACGGGTTGGGAAAGCGGAATCAACCATCGAACCCAACATTTGTGTTGCAACGATTACAGGTTTGTTATGTTTACGGCATTGCCAAATGATGTTACGTCCAATAGATGGGATAGTTTCAAATGGAACTTCAACAGCCAAGTCACCACGAGCAATCATAATACCGTCTGCAACAGCGATAATATCTTCTACTCTTTCCACAGCGTTTGGTCTTTCGATTTTTGCCAAGATTTTAACAGGGTAATCTGTTCTTGCTTTTACAAATTCACGAACTTCGATTACATCTTCTGGTTTTTGAACAAAAGAAATAGCAACCCAGTCTGGATTTTTTGTTAAAACATATTCCAAAACTTCACGGTCTTTTTTAGTCAAAACAGATGTATCCAATTCTGTATCAGGTACATTAAAACCACGTCTGGACCAAATTTCTGTTCCACGGATAACAGTTGTTTCCAATTTATCAGGCGATACTGAATCAACACGCAATTCGATTTTACCGTCGTTTAACAAAACACGTTCACCAACTTTGATAGATGCGAAAACCGAAGAATCCGGCAATTGAACACGTTCTGAATTTCCTGGGATATCTTGTGTATCCAATACATATTTTTGACCAACTGTGATTGGGAATTTATCTTCGGTTTCAAAGTTTCCAATACGGTGTTTTGGTCCTTGCAAGTCAGCCAATATTGCAACCGGGATGCCCAAATCTGCTGAAATTTCACGAATTGTATCGATTTTTTGTCCTTGAACATCGCCTGTATCATGGCTGAAATTCAAACGGCACATATTAACGCCTGCTTTGATCATACGTGTCAAAGTTTCTTTATCAGAGCATTTTGGTCCAATAGATGCAGTAATTTTTGTAAATTTATTCATTTTCCTCTCTTTTACTTTTGTGTAAATCGTCTAAATCATATCATCTTTTATTAGATAACATAACAAAAAAATCTTTATTTTCCGGCCTTTTTAAAAAGCTTATTTGTTTTTCTTGATTTTTCCGCGAAATAATATAACATATTGAAATATAAAAACAAGGGGAAAATATGAAAATAGAAAACAAAGGTGCAATCGATAACGAACAATTGTTAAGTTTTATCGAAAGAATTGAAAAATTAAACGATGACGCTGCTAATATCGCAGCAGATATCAAAGAAGTTATGACAGAAGTAAAAAGTTCAGGATTTGATCCAAAATATGTACGTCAAATGATAAGATTGCGTAAAATGGATCCAGATGAATTGGACGAAACAGATGAATTGATTAAAATGTACCGTGGTGCTTTGGGATTATAATGAAACAATTCACAAAAAAATTAGAAAATTTCAATTGCGCCCATTGTGGCGCTTTTGTTAATGGCGATGGTTACACCAACCATTGCCCAAAATGTTTGTGGTCGCTGGACGTTGATATCAACCCAGGCGACCGTGCCAGCACTTGTTTAGGTTTAATGCGACCTGTATCCGTCACCGCATCACGGGATAAATTTATAATCAAACATGTTTGCGAAAAATGTGGCAAAGAAAAAAATCAAACAACCGCAGATAACGATGATATGGATACAATTATCGAAATTACAAAAAACAATGCAGGTTGGATTTTCGGTAAATAATTAAAGCCTTGAAAAAACTGTACTTTAATTCCTATAATACCCAATAGGAATTATGAAAAACTTTTTGAACGGACAATTTGAAAATCATTATATCTGGTCATGTTTTATTATGGCAATTGGTGGGGCTGGATATTTTGTTTTGGGTTTTGAACCAAATATACCATATCCTTTTGTTATATCTGCCCTTTGTTTTTTGGGGATATTTTTATTTAAACCAAAATTTATCATTCGTTGTGTTTTAATGTTTATATTTGGATTTTGTTATGCAAACGCATTTACAAAACATATTAACACCCCAACAATAAATAAAAATTTATACAATCAAAATATAATCGGCACCGTTTCAAAGATTGATTATACATCCGATAAAAACAGATTGTTTTTATCGATACCATCAGGCGAACTGGACGAACAACAAATGCTTATTCGTGTATCTGTTAAACCTGAAATAAATTTACCCGACATTGGCGATAAAATTAACGCAATTGTGTCATTATTCAAACCAAACACACCCTTTGCACCGAACGCTTTTGATTACAGTCGCTGGGCTTATTTTAATGGAATTGGTGGAACTGGATATTTAACCGATTATGAATTGATTGAAAAGTCAACGGACAAATTATCAATAAATCAATTACGGGATTATTTACATAAACGCAGCGATTCTTTTTTGGTGGACACATTGATACTGGGCTATAAAAACGCCATTCCAAAACAAGACGCAACAATATGGACCGCAACCGGCGTTGGGCATATTTGGTCAATAAGCGGATATCATATGGCTTTGTTATCGGCATGGTTGTTTTTAGTATTCTATTTTATATTTCGCAGCATTCCACCTTTGACCCGCAGAATTCCCGCACGATATCCGGCGTTAATTTTATCGATGTTTGGTTTGTTATTTTATTTATTTTTATCGGGCAGTGATGTTGCAACAATACGTTCATTTTTTATGACAGGTTTTGGAATTATGGCATTTTTGCTTCATCGTGATTTATTTAATTTACGAAATGTTTGCATAGCATTTGTAATATTATTTTTAATCAATCCGCATTATATTATGCAGCCCGGTTTTCAGTTGTCTTTTTCCGCTGTATTCGGCTTGGTTTGGTATTTGGGTCAAAATAAAAACACAAACAACACCGGCCTTATCAAAAAGACCGCTTTTGCGACAAAAAATCTGATATTTATATCTATGACAGCATTTGCTTTTACAGCCCCATTTGTTATATCGCATTTTAATTCGATAAACATTTATAGCTTGCTTGGGAATTTAATATTATTGCCGGTGTTTTCAATTATTGTTATGCCATTGGTTATAACTGGGATGTTTTTATCATT
>CAYIZJ010000013.1:7860-19004 GCA_964368045.1 uncultured Muribaculaceae bacterium | reverse complement strand
GGACTTTGGGCCCCATCTTATTTGAATGTCCTAATTCTTTTTCTCCTTTCCTTCCTTTCTTGGACATTCGAAGAAAAGCCGCCCAACTGGGCGGCCTTTTTTTATTGTATATAATTATAATATTTTAACTAATGAACAAACACCCCGACCAATTCCCAATGGGCTGTACCGATAAACTGATCAACGGCCGTCAAAGATTCCAATTTGTACCCGCCCGATTCCAAAATCGCTTTATCCCGCATAAAAGTATCCGGATTACAGGAAACGTATATTATTTTTTTAACATCACTTTTCGCCAGTTGGCTTGATTGCTTCATCGCACCGGCACGGGGCGGATCCATTATCACACAATCAAATTGATTTAAATTTTTATTGCTTAATGGATTTTTTAACAAATCACGGTTTATAAATGGGCCAACAATATCAAAACCGGTGGCACCTGTTGCATATGTAAATGTGCCAATACCACAAAACAAATCGACGATTTTTTTATACCCCGACGCTGCTGTCACAACTAAATTTCGCAAAATTTCTTCGCCCTTTATACTTGGCTGTAAAAAAGATGATACCGGATATTCAATTTGTTTATTTTCAAAAGAAATCATAGGTTTTTGTTTTTGTGCGATGACTTTATCATTCCACGAAATACGAACAGCCCCCGTTTTTTCCAAAGCTGATTTTAATTCGGGACTGAAAAAAGGAACAGTTGATGTAATCGCAACATCCAAACCATTATCGCAATCGGTAATTAAAACAGAACCGGCACCATTCCAAGGCAATTTACGAAACATCGACAAAGCTTCGTTTAAATTATCATTTAACAAAGAACAATTTGTAACTGGAACTATGTTTTTTGATTGGGGTGCGAAAAAACCGAATTTGCCATCCGAATACGAAAATTCTGCTCTGCGTCTTTTACCTTCCAACCAAACCGGTTCATTCGTTATAGGAATGTTTTTTATAGCGGCTTGTTTATTTTGTTTGTATTCATCTGATGCAAAGTCATATTTGCACCCACCACATAAACCAAAAAAAGGACATTTATTCATATTATTTTCTTTTTGTATTTTGTTAATACATATTAAACACCTAAAACTTTGATAAAACAAGCCTTGATTTGCGGCAATAAAAATCGTATTATAGTTTCATGAATAAAAAAGTTGCTCTTTTTGCTGGTGCATTGGATTTGCCTATTTTGGCACGGGACGCTTTGCGTAAAAACGGATGGGATGTTTATGTCGTTGGATTTAAAAACTTTTATGATGAAAAATTAAATCCCGATATGGTTATTCGTTTGGGTGGCGGCGGGACGGCCGCACGTAAATTAAAAAAGCTGGGTATATCAAAAATGACATTTGTTGGTGCGTTGGGGCATATAAATTTATCGGATATTCGTCCTGATTTTTGGTCGATATCTGTATTATTATCTGTATTAAAAAATCAAAAAGGATATGATTCGATGGCAATATCAGTTATCAAAGCGTTAAAGAAAAAAGGCTTTGACGTAATCGCAGCCCAAGAAGCCGCACCGGAATTAGCGTTTGAAAAAAGTGGAATTATGACCAAAACAAAGCCAACAGCTGCGGATAAAAAAGATATCGAACGTGCGATATCTGTATCCCACACAATTGGCCGTGAAGACATCGGTGCGTCCGTTGTGGTTGATAAACAGGTAATTGCGGTCGAAGCCGCCGAAGGCACACATAAAATGTTAACCCGTGTTGTTGAATTCAGACGTGGGCGTAAAAATCAAAAAAAATCTGGTGTCTTTGCAAAAATGACTAAACCGGGTCAGGATTTAAGAATTGACATCCCAGCAATTGGTTTGGACACAGTTAAACTGGTTTCAAACGCCAATTTGCGTGGGATTGTTGTAAATTCAAAAACTTGCTTTGTAATAAATAAACCTGCCGTTATAAAGGCCGCAGACAAAGCAGGTATTTTCATCATAGCCAAAGATTAAAATCAAATAATAAAAAAAAACGCCCAATTGGGCGTTTTTTTATTTATATCATATAAACGATATTATTCAGCAGCTGTTTCAACTGGTTGTGGATTTGCCAATTCTGGTTCAACCGCAACAGGTTCTGGATTGATATCTTTAACAGTTACTTTAAAGATTACATCTTTACCCGCCAAACCTGGAACATATTGTTCTGGGAATGTGATTTTAACATCAACAGTTTCGCCTTCTTTTGCACCAATCAATTGATCTTCGAATCCTGGAACGAATTGTCCGCTACCCAATTTCAAAGAAAAATCTTGACCTGCACCACCTGCAAAAGGTTGATCGTTCAAGAATCCTTCAAAATCAATTACAACAACGTCGCCTTTTTCCGCACCGCTGTCACAAGCACCCAAGAATAAAGCACCACAAACTGCCAATGCAGATGTTAATTTTTTAATTACCATTTTTTCTCCTTTTTTGTTTTTTTGTTTTTTTAATCTTATTTATAAACGCATCTGAACCCATATTCACGCATCGTTGTGCCTTCGGCTTCGATACGGTAATCGAAATAAGGTGTTGGTCGCATCGATTCAAATGCAGGTTCATCATATATAATAGCAATACTTTTAGCATTTCGTCCACAAACTTTTTTCATTTCGAAATCTGCGACTTTGCCCAACACTTCACGATATTCGCCATCGATATCCATACCATCTGCATTTTGTATCAAACGAAGACGCATTTCACGAACATCTGAATTGCCCAATAATATTTCAACACGAATCATAGCCCCCTTGTATTCTTGCCAGCGAACTTCCATTCTAGCTGTATTCCATTTGGCTTCGTTAGCTTCTCTTTCGGCGGTTGATTTTGGTTTATACGAATCTAAATCTGCATATTGATTGCCCCCTTGGATAAAATCCTGACTTCTTTCGTTGTAAAAAGGAGCATCCGGCCCGCCATTTACAAAGTCTTCGGGATTATTATTCATATCGGACGACGGCCCTGTGCACGCAGCGAACAAGACCGGCAATAAACAAGCTGTTATAAATTTTCTCATATCTCATTTCCTTATAATAATTACATTGTATCAAATAAACTATTTTGATTCAAGACACGATTTGTGATAAAATGATATAAATGTCAAATATAGTTCTTGAATCTTTATTAAAGCCTTTGGAAGAATTTTATTCGCCGAACTTCGTCGAAGAAATCGCCATAAACCGTGCGGGCGAAGTATGGTTAAGACTGCACGGATCCAAAGTTCCGTGGGTTTCTTATCATTGTGAAAAACTGACCAAACAGTATCTGGTGGATTTGATTCATACCATCGCAAACATATATGAAAAGCCTTTTGACCCGATTCGTGGAATGCCTGTTGTTTATGCAACATTACCAGGCAATCATCGTTTTACTGCGGTCGCAGGGCCAAATGTACGATATGACGACGAAGACATCCGTGGTGGCGTTGCAATGAACATCCGTGGCAGCAACGATGTGGAAACCAGTTTTGAAAACTATCATTTGAAAAAAGGTTCAAAATTATTAAAGGTCAAAGACAGATCAATCGATATGCCCGATGACGCATATGAACGTTTAATGGGTGCAATAGAATCTGGGTCGCCTATTTTAATAAGTGGTGCAACATCGACGGGTAAAACGACTTTTTTAAATCATATGTTAAAAATGATTGATAAAAATGCCCGTGTTATCACGGTCGAAGATTCCCGTGAAATCCACGTTCCGCAATTAAATAAAGTTCACTTCCTGTTATCCAGAACCGAACAAAATAACGAATTTAATTATGCACGTCTGTTGGACTTGGTCGTCCGTATGACACCGGATGTTATTATCGGCGGCGAAATATCAACCGATAACGCAAGCGTTTTGTGGGAATTATTGGGAACGGGTCACGATCATTTTTATACAACCATTCATGCGGAAAGTTCGGACGCTGCGTACGCTGCTTTTGCGGATCGAATTTTGCATACCCAACCTGCATACAACCGTGAAGATTTAATTGCGGAAATGAAGCAAAAAATCCGTGTTGTTCAATTGTCCCGTGATGGGGCTTTGCGTGCAGTTACCGAAGTCGTATAACAATCATTATTTATTTGCAATATTAAATTATTTTTGCCAAGCTGATAGCAATTATGTTAAAGCGAAGAAAAGCAATCTTTTGTTATTATTTATTACACTTTAATCGGGATATGAATTATTGGCTGTTGATTATATCAAATTCATTAAAACGTGACGGATTGTTGGAAATCCAACAACTGGAAAAAAATTTGGGGATTTCAAACATCTTGGATTTAATGAATTCGGATCTAGATTTTAATACAGTTTTGCATATTTTATCAGGCGACAATTATTTCGAACAAAATAAAAAAGACGTTGTAAAACTGGAAAAAGAAGCAAAGAAAAAAGTCACAGAATTATGGGATACCGATCCGATATTTGCGAAATACCCTGCTTTAAAAACGCTTGCCAGAAATCGTGAATTTGAAATTATGTGGGCAAAAATGAAGGCAAAACAAATTACATAAAGTTTTGTGGATTAACGTCTATTTTAACACGAACATTGCTTGGGACTTTTACCTTATCCAGCCATTTTTTTATAACCGATTGCAAATCAGCATTAGCACCACCGGACACCAAAAACCGAACACGATACCAATTACGAATCTGATATATTTGTGCATTTATCGGGCCCATAATTTTCCCACCATTTAAAACGGGTGCCGCATTTGATAAATCGGCGACATATTTTTGCAAAACGCTTTCGGATTTACCTTCGATTATTATGGCAACTAACAAACCAAAAGGCGGCATCGCAGCAGCTTTGCGGGATTCAATATCGTCCATCATAAATTTATCACGATCGCCCGTTATCATAGCATGAAATACAGGGTGATCGGGTTGATATGTTTGCAATAAAACCTTCCCTGGGATGGAACCACGCCCCGCCCGCCCTGCGACCTGAAATAATTGTTGAAAAGTATGTTCGCCGCATCTGAAATCCGAACCATATAAACCCATATCCGAATCAACTGATGCAACCAATGTTAAATTTGGGAAATGATGACCTTTTGCCAAAATTTGTGTCCCGATGACAATGTCTATTTCGCCCATTTCCATTTTATTAACCAGTCTTTCCAGACTTTGTCGTGTTGATATAACATCTGATGACACCAGTGCGGTTTTGGCATTTGGAAATTTTACATTTATTTCTTGTTCGATTTTTTCCAATCCAACACCCGATAAATACACAGATGAAGAACATTCGGGACAGCTATCAAAAGGTGCCTGAATTTTCCCACACATATGACACAACAATTGATTTTTTGATTTATGATAAGTATACCCAACGGAACAATCGGGACAACTGGCAATCCAACCGCATTTTTTGCATTGAACAATTGGCGAAAATCCACGACGGTTTATGAATAATAAAACCTGTTGTTTTTTATTCAGGGTATCTGTTATTTCGTCCACCAATCTATTTGATAAATATCCCGATATCGGCGTTTCGTTTTCTTTGATATTGTATTGCGACGGTTTATCTTCACGCATATCAATTGTTTCGATTGTTGGCATTTGTGCCCCACCAAATCTGGATGTTAAATTTAACTTTTGATATTTTCCAGATATTACATTTTGAAAAGTTTCAATCGAAGGCGTGGCACTGGCCAACACGACCGGAATTTTTAATATGGACGCTTTTAATATCGCCATATCACGGGCGTGGTAATTCCCCATATCTTCTTGTTTATATGAACCGTCGTGTTCTTCATCGATTACAATCAAACCCAAATCCTGCCATGGTAAAAACAAAGCAGATCGTGTCCCAACAATGATTTTAATATCGCCCATTGCGACGCCTTTCCAGATATCTCTTCTTTTTGCATTTGTTAAATTGCTATGCCAAACGATAGGTTCATACCCAAATCTGTTTTTAAATCTGGTTATAAATTGTGCAGTCAAAGCAATTTCAGGCATCATCAACAAAACAGATTTTCCATTGTTGTATGCCCGCCAAACGGAATCAAAATAAACTTGGGTTTTTCCACTGCCGGTTATACCGTCAATTAAAAAGACTTTGAATTTGGAATCGTTTTTAACAATATGTTTTCCTATTTCATCGGCCGTAAATTGCTGTTGTTGGTTTAAAACAATATTTCCCGAATTTTCATAATTATAAGAAAATGATTTTTCGCCCACAACATTTCGTGTTAATTCAGGTTTTAAAAATCCATCCGCAATCATTTTTTTAACGATACCATTACTGACCTTTGCAATATTTTGTATATCCGCCAAAGTCATTGGCATATTGTCATTTGAATCAAAACAATCGGCAACCATTTGTCTTTTTTCGGTCAATTTTTTATCTTTGTTAAAATCAAAAGAATATAAAACTTCTTGTTTTGGCGGAATAAAAGCATCTGTGACATTTAAAATCAATCGCAAAACACCGCCCATATTCATCATAGTCCACGTTGACATTTTACGAATCCAACACAAATCATCAAATGATAATCCAGAATTTTCTTTGCCATCAAAAGACACAGTGTCGATTATATTTTTAATTTTTCCATCTGGTAAATCGCTGTCGCCCGCCCCCATAACGACACCGACGTATTTTCGCATCATAACAGACACAATGACAAAGTCCCCAATTTTTGCAGGTTTTGTCAATCTGTAATCATACCCGTTATTAACGATGTTTGGGATTAAAACTTTTACAATATCATTTATCTGGAACATAATAATAAGGTTATAAAAAACTATTCAATTTTTCAATATAATTATATAAAACGATTGAATTTTTATATAAAAAAATTTATCATACATAACATACTCAGCACAAGGCCACAAATATGTTCACAAAAATCCGGTTTTTATTTCTGGAATTCATAAGTTTTTTTATCCCAAACAAATCGATCCGTCGTAAATTTATGATGAATAACGCCTTTGATTTCAGGGAAAAATTAAATGCTTTGAAAAAGACCGAAAAATATTTATCTTTTTACAGTGTTAAATTTATATCGGGTGGCTGGAATATTGGCTTTATAATCGATAACAAGTATGTTTTTAAAATCCGCAAAAAAACAAATTTAAAAATGGATTTAACTAAAATAAAAAACGAAAAAGAAATTACCGATATATTCAAAAATTCTCTGTCCGTCGAAATTCCAAACATTGAAATAATAAAATCCGACAAAGAATACAAATTCATCCGTTATAATTATATAATTGGTAAAAATTTAAACACTATATCTGAATCAAAAATAAAAAAACACAAAGATACTTTATCAAAACAATTGGCAAATATAATTTACGAAATGCACAAAGTTCGGGTTAAAACAAACAAAAATATTTATCACAATGATTTATGTAACAATATAATTGTAAATCCAAAAACTATGAAAATCACCGGAATAATTGACTGGGAATATGCGGGACCTGGGACGGACGAAAATGAATTTAAAAATTTGGTTTTATTCAAACGAAAAATTCGTGATGCAAACATCAAAGAATTAACAATAAAATATTATAAAAAATTATTTTAATAAATCATCGACATCTTTTTCGGTTGGAACATTTTTAATTTCCAAATCACAATCATATTGACCAGCAAACCAAGTTCTTTGTCGTTTTGCATATTGCCGTGTACGAACAATCCAGTTTTCATTGCATTGTGCATTATCGATTTCACCACGGATAAGCTTGCACAATTGCGAAGCCCCAATAGCACGATTTTCGTCCCAGCCTGATTTTATAACAGATTTTGCTTCGTCATACGCACCGCCTGAAATCATTTGTGGGATTCTTTTTTCAATACGTGTGTTTAAAACTTCTTTTGGTGGATTAACCAATATTTTAAAAGCGTCCGGACATAATGCACCCTGACGTGGCAAAACCTGCCAATCGGCCAAAGGCTTACCCGTTTGTAAAAAGACTTCTAATGCACGTGCCATACGTTGCGGATCTAAACTGTCGCAATCTGTGCCCAATATTTGTTTGGCGGCATCTGGATAATCACGAACCATATCACGGGCTTTTTTACGATTTTCATCCGATACATCTGGAATCGGCGAAATGCCTTTGACCAAAGCGTTTATATAATAACCCGTTCCACCAACAAAAATCACAGGTCGATTTTGTGCGGCAGCAGCATCAAATTCTTGCTTTGCCATATCCAAATAATCCACAACCGAAATTTGTTCGGTCAATGGTAACACAGAAAACAAACGATACGGCACAGATTCAATTTCGCTGTTGCTATCTGGCTTTTGTTCGGCAAACGGACTGGCCGAAATATTTTCAATACCGGAATAAATTTGCACACTGTCACAGTTTATAATAACAGCATTTATTTTTTTTGCCAACAAATGGGCGAAATCCGATTTCCCCGAAGCCGTCGGTCCTGTAATAATATAAGTTTTATGAATCATATAAATCATTATATTCCCAGAAAAACCAAAATTCAAGAAAATGATTTTTTTTAACCCAAAATATGATAAAATAAAAGCATAACATAAAAAAGGTTAAAAAAATGGTAAAAATCGCAATAAATGGATTTGGCCGCATCGGAAGACTGGTTTTGCGTGCCGCAATTGAATCGGGTCGCAAAGATTTACAATTTGTCGCAATAAACGATATGGGCAAAATCGAAGACAACGCATATTTGTTACAATACGATTCTGTGCATGGAAAATTTAATACCGAAATCAAACATGACAAAGACACTTTGATTGTCGGCAAACATAAAATTAAAACTTTTTCCGAACGTGACCCTTTGAATTTGCCTTGGGGTAAATTGGGTGTTGATATCGTTATGGAATGCACGGGTGTTTTTACCGATTCAAAATCCGCAGCAATGCACATCACAGCCGGTGCAAAAAAAGTTCTTATATCCGCACCCGGCAAAGATGCCGACAAAACAATTGTATTTGGGGTAAATGAAAAAACACTTACCAAAAAAGATAAAATTGTATCCAACGGTTCATGCACCACTAACTGCCTTGCACCTGTGTTGGCTGTATTGGATAAACATTTCGGGATAAAAAACGGCTGGATGACAACAGTTCATTCATATACCGGCGATCAACAATTATTGGATAAAAATCACAAAGATTACAGACGTGCCCGCAGTGCCGCAATGTCAATGATTCCAACAACAACGGGTGCAGCGGCGGCAATTGGTTCAGTTTTACCACAATTGGCGGGTAAATTGGATGGTATCGCAATCCGTGTTCCGACCCCCGATGTATCAGTTGTTGAATTATCAGTTAATTTAAAAAATAAAACAACAGCGGATGAGATAAATAAAAAAATGAAAGCCGCCAAATCAGAAATACTGGGTTACAATGATTTGCCATTGGTATCTGTTGATTTCGTACACGACCCACACAGTTCTGTATTTGATTCCACATTAACCCGTGTTGTCGGCGGCACATTGGCACACATTACCGCATGGTATGATAATGAATGGGGATTTTCAAACCGTATGTGCGACACCGCCAGTTTGATGGGTAAAAAACTATAAAACAAAAAAAATAAAAAAAATACTTGATTTTTATTTTATTTCGATGTAATATAGTTGGGCTAAGTCAAGGGGGTTGTAGCTCAGTTGGTTAGAGCGTCTGCCTGTCACGCAGAAGGCCGCGGGTTCGAGTCCCGTCAATCCCGCCACTTAATACTTAGCAAACGCAGTTCATGGTCCCATCGTCTAGAGGCCTAGGACACCGCCCTTTCAAGGCGAGAACGCGGGTTCGACTCCCGCTGGGACTGCCAAAATAACAAATCCACCATTTCGGTGGATTTTTTATTTTGCCGGTTTCGGTGTTCGATTTGAATCCGCCGGTTCGACCCCTTTATCTTCGTCATTGCGAGGATGTGCAAACATTCGTGGCGATCTGTACGTCACAAAAAAATGAGATTACCACAGCCCCCTTGGCACCTCGCAACGACGATATAATTTATTAAATAAATTTTGATTTTTTTAAAATCTTTTATTATAATGATAATATGAAAAAATATTTTTTGATTTTAATCGCTATTATAATTATGGGAACCGCCGCTGGTTGTGGTATGAAATCTGATTTACAAACATACCCAAAACGTGATTACCCAATATATTAAAATTAAAAAAGCAGCCTTACCGCCGCTTTTTTTTAACCATAACCTATAATTTGATGGGCTTTACAGAGACGAAGATACCTGATGGATTGCTCCACTGCTTGGTTTTATAAAACAATTGATAATTGTTTTTGAAAACCACAAGGAATCGTATTTGTTTATTTTTTAAGTGAACGATAGTGAAACACAAAAAAATATTACAAATCGGTTGACCGAAACGAAGTTAACGAAAAAGCACAGCTTTGAGTTTTACGAAGTGAGATGCCAAAATAACAAATCCACCATTTCGGTGGATTTTTTATTTTGCCGGTTTCGGTGTTCGATTTGAATCCGCCGGTTCGACCCCTTTATCTTCGTCATTGCGAGGATGTGCAAACATTCGTGGCGATCTGTACGTCACAAAAAAATGAGATTACCACAGCCCCCTTGGCACCTCGCAACGACGATATAATTTATTAAATAAATTTTGATTTTTTTAAAATCTTTTATTATAATGATAATATGAAAAAATATTTTTTGATTTTAATCGCTATTATAATTATGGGAACCGCCGCTGGTTGTGGTATGAAATCTGATTTACAAACATACCCAAAACGTGATTACCCAATATATTAAAATTAAAAAAGCAGCCTTACCGCCGCTTTTTTTTAACCATAACCTATAATTTGATGGGCTTTACAGAGACGAAGATACCTGATGGATTGCTCCACTGCTTGGTTTTATAAAACAATTGATAATTGTTTTTGAAAACCACAAGGAATCGTATTTGTTTATTTTTTAAGTGAACGATAGTGAAACACAAAAAAATATTACAAATCGGTTGACCGAAACGAAGTTAACGAAAAAGCACAGCGTTGAGTTTTACGAAGTAAGAACCTAAATCAATAAAATGGTGGGTATACAGAGACTCGAACTCTGATGGGTTGCCCCGCTGGAACCTAAATCCAGTGCGTCTACCAATTCCGCCATACACCCGTATATTTAATTTACAATGACTTATTCGCCACCAAAACAACAGATTTTTATTATAATACACTTTTTTCTTGATTTCCAG
>CAYIZJ010000013.1:1814-7760 GCA_964368045.1 uncultured Muribaculaceae bacterium | reverse complement strand
TTCGCCACCAAAACAACAGATTTTTATTATAATACACTTTTTTCTTGATTTCCAGTAAAATTTGATTTAAAATTTGATGCAGAATAAAAAAGGTATAAAAATGGCATCTAAAAAAGGTAACAAAATAATAGTTAAAATGGAATACAAAGATCCATCTGACTCAAGCAAAACTTATTATTATACAAAGGCTAAAAATACTAAGTCTGAAAATACTCAGGGAAAAATGCAAATGCGTAAATATAACCCAAGAACACGCACCCACGTTGTATTCACAGAAACAAAAATGTCTAAATAATTTTTGTAATTATTGATTTATTAAAAAAACCGAATTATATAATTCGGTTTTTTTATTTTAAAATTCATTATAAAAAAATATTGCGATGTTTTCATCGCAATATAATTACATTCCAAATTTACCTGTTTTTGGGAAACCAAACGGTATTGTACGCCCCTGAGAAGCACGTTTTCCAACCCATGGACTAAAATCATCCAGCTTTGTAAACCCACGACCTGTTTTCCAACCAAACGCATCACCGTCAAAGAACATAGCATCCAAAACATAAGTCCGTTCGGCATTATATTTTTGTAAAATCACACCCTTGCCACGACCCAATTCTGGAATTTCGGCTGTGTTAAATATTAAAACTTTATCATTTGAACCGGAAATCGCAACCATATCACCTGTTACATCAACACATAACCAAGCCGGATTTTTCACATCAACATTCATAACCTGTTTTCCAGTTTTGGTTTGTGCCAAACAATTTTCACCCGATACGATGAATCCCATACCTTTTTTTGAAACCAGCAAATATTTTTGCTCTTTGTTCAAAACGAACGTGCGAACGATATCATCTGCGGCACCAATATCTGCCAACATACGAACCGATTCACCAAATCCACGAGCGGATGGCAATTCGTGTGCGTTTAATGTGAACATTTTACCAACGGACGTGAACAAGTTAATTTTATCAACCGATGACGCATGGAAAGCAGTTTGCAATCCATCCCCGTCTTTGAATTTAACATCCAAGTTGTTCAAATCCAGATGTCCTTTTGCGGCCTTTATCCAACCCATCGAAGACAAAACAATTGTAAGCGGTTCTTTTTCGATAAATTCATCTGCGTTTACGACGATATCTTCGGTTGCTGCCGCCCACACAGAACGACGACGTCCCAGCGGGGTATTTTTAGCATAAGATTTTTTAATATCGGCAAACCAATCTTTGACTTGTGCTGTGATTGCATCTTCGGAAGCCAACAATTCTTGTAATTTTTTCTGTTCTTCACGTAATGCGGCGTCTTCACGTTTGATTTCCATTTCTTCAAGTTTTCTTAAAGAACGCAATCTGGTATTCAAAATCGCTTCGACTTGGATTTCGGTTAAATTAAATTCTGCGGTTAATACGGCCTTGGCATCGTCTTCGTTACGTATAATTTCAATGACACGATCCAAATTCAAAAATACAACCAGCAATCCGCCCAATATTTCCAAACGACGTGCTATATTATTCAAACGCCATTTTGTTCTGCGTTGCAAAACTATTTTTTGATGAGCGATAAATTCATTTAAAACTTCACCGATTTTCATAACACGTGGCGCACCATTTGAATCGATAACGTTAAAGTTCATATTAAACCTGGATTCCAAATCGGACATAGCAAACAAATGTGCCATCATTTTATCCAATGGGACATTACGGCTTTTTGGGGTAATAACAATACGAACATCTGTTGTGGATTCGTCGATAATATCATCAACCAGCGGTAATTTTTTTGCATCAATTAAGTTTGCGATTTGTTCAACCAATTTTGATTTTGTAACCAGATAAGGTATTTCTGTGATAACAACCTGTTCTGCACCACGTTCCAACTTTTCGACTTCCCATTTTGCACGAATACGAAAAGCCCCACGACCAGTATCATAATTTTTTACAATGGTTTCAAAGCTGTCAATAACCACGCCACCTGTTGGAAAGTCTGGTCCAATCAGCTTTTTCATAATTTGTTCGGTCGTTGCTTCCGGTTTATCACAAACCAAAGTCAAAGCGTCAACAATTTCGGAAACATTATGCGTTGGAATATTTGTTGCCATACCAACCGCAATACCCATACCACCGTTTGCCAATAAATTTGGAAAAGCCCCCGGCATAACAATCGGTTCCATAGTTGTGCCATCAAAATTCGGCATCATATCAACGCTGTCTTCGTCCAGGCCGTTCATAATCATCATGGCCGCTTCGGTCATTTTAGATTCAGTATAACGATAAGCCGCCTGAGGATCGCCGTCAATATTACCAAAGTTACCCTGTCCATTGACAAGAGGATAACGAACGGAAAAATCCTGAGCCAGTCGAACCATAGCATCATACACGGACGAATCGCCATGCGGGTGATAATGACCCAAAACGTCCCCGACCACGGTTGCACATTTACGGAAACCTGCGGTTGGCGACAATTTTTGACGCAACATAGAATATAAAATACGGCGGTGAACGGGTTTTAATCCATCACGAACATCCGGCAAAGCACGGGAAACAATTGTGCTGACGGCATACGACAAATACCGTTCGGACAAAGCATCCGACAATTGTTGATTATCAATAGTTTCGTTAAAGTTTTTATTCATTTCGACATAGAACTTAGAACATTTTAAAAAAAATAACAAGCAAAAAAAATAACCCACCAAAATTTGGTGGGTTGATTTATTAAAATCCGAAAACCATTCTTTGTTTTGATTGACGTTTTTTTTCGTTACGAACGGCTTCTTCTTTTTTACGTTTGCGTAAAGCAGTCGGTTTTTCATAACGTTGACGTTCTTTCATTTCACGTTGCAAGCCTTCTTTTTGTGACTTTCTTTTTGAAACACGCAAAGCTTGTTCGACGTTATTATCACGAACTTGAACTTTTACCATAGGTATTCACCCCCTTTACACATATCTGTTAACAAAAAGGGGCAAATTCGCCCCCATTGTTTATTATTAAAAACTTTGGTGGAGCTGATCAGACTCGAACTGACGACATCCTGCTTGCAAAGCAGGCGCTCTACCAACTGAGCTACAACCCCAAAGCAGAACAAATAATATAACAATTAAAACATTATGTCAATAAAAAAATGAAAATACTTTTCGGCTGGACTTATTAACAAAACAAAATTATAATGCAAACCGAATAAAAATCAGGAAAAATTATGTTCAAGAAAAAAAATAAAAAACCAAAACCAGAAAACGTAAAAATCGAATGGTCTTTGTATGGTCGCATATGGCGTGAAATTGGTCGCCCGTTTTGGAAATGGTTGGTGGCGGGTATTATATTTACTATTTTTGCCGCATCAGCCGAAGGTTTTACAATTACAATCGTTCAAAAAATAATCGACGAAGCATTTATTGGCAAATCCATAACATATATGTACTTTTTCGGATTACAGATTATTGCTGCATTCGGTGCAAAGGGGATTTTCAATTATTCCAAATCGCTAATTATGGCCAAGGCCGGTTTAATGGCACACGCCAAATTACAAGATCGTATTTACGAACATATGATTGAAATGAATTTGAAAAATTTTTATGGGGATGGGATTGGTAAAAATTTAAACTATTTCAGTGTTCAGGCAAATGCAGTGTTAACATTGGTTACCGGCACAATTATCAGCATGGTTCAAAACGTTGCGACATTGTTAATATCTTTGTCTTTGATGGTTTGGTACGCACCACAAATGTGTGCTGTATTGTTATTCTTGGTCCCTGCGATTATGATTCCGATGATTGCAATTATGCGAAGAAAAAGAAGACTGGTCAAAGAATCGTTCGAAATATCAAACGATGTAACACAGCAATTAAGCCAAACTTTGCACGGAATAAAAACAATACAGGCTTTTGCGACACAAAAAACCGAATCAAAAAAATTCAACAAAGTCGTTCAAAATTCAGTTGTGAATTCTTATAAAAACACTCAGGCATCTGCGATTCAATCCCCGCTATTGGAACTGATGATATCAATTGGTTTGGCAATGGCTTTGGTTGTTGGTGGTCATTTTATTATATCTGGTGTATTAACAACTGGTGATTTTACTGCTTTCTTGCTGGCTCTGACTGCGGCATACAAACCGGCCAAGGCAATAACTGGAACAAATAATTCCATTCAACATGGATTATTAGCAGCCAAAGTATTATTTGAATTTTTGGATTCTGAACCTGAAATTAAAAACAAAAAAAATGCAAAAGATTTACAACATTCAAAAATGAATGTGAAATTTGATAAAGTTTTCTTTGAATATAAAAAAGACGAGCCGGTGTTAAAAAACATTTCGTTAAATGTTCGTGCGGGTTCTGTTTGTGCTTTGGTTGGTCCATCGGGTGGGGGCAAAACAACAACATTTAATTTGTTGGAACGATTTTATGACCCAACAAAGGGAATCATTTCAATTAACGGAAAAAACATCAAAGATTATACTTTGAATTCATTGCGAACAAATATCGCCGAAGTTTCCCAAGACGTATTTTTATTTAATGATACAATAATGGAAAACATCAAATACGGCAAACCGGACGCAACGGACGATGAAGTATTCGAAGCCGCACGTGCCGCAAACGCTGATGAATTTATTAAAAAATTACCACGGGGTTATAAATCAAACGTCGGTGAACGTGGTTCATTATTATCGGGTGGTCAAAAACAAAGAATTGCTATTGCCCGTGCGATATTAAAAGATGCACCGATTTTATTGCTGGACGAAGCAACATCCGCATTGGATACCCACAGCGAAAAATTGATACAATCGGCTTTGGAAAAATTGATGAAGGGTCGAACAACATTTGTAATCGCACACAGATTATCCACAATTGTTGATGCCGATTTGATTTGCGTTATCAAAGATGGCGAAATTATCGAACGTGGCACAGATGCTGCATTATGTAAATTGGATGGCGAATATAAAAAGCTTCGTGATATACAATTTTCAAAAAAAGATAAAAAATCTAAATAAAAAAAGGGACAATAATTTGTCCCTTTTTTTATTTTATTATAAAGCTTAAACTTTTACCCTTTGTATCTATTTTAATCGTTGAATTGTCGGTCAAATTTCCGGACAATATTTCGTCCGCAATTTTGTCTTCGACTTCGTTCATAATTAAACGCTTTAACGGTCTGGCACCGAATACAGAATCATAACCATTTTTCGCCAACCAGTTAATCGCACTGTCCGAAAAATCCAACGTGATATTTTTATCGGATAATCTTTTTTGTAATTTTGACAATTGAATTTTTACAATTGGTGCCATTACGGATTGATCCAATGAGTTAAAGAATATAATATCATCAATTCGATTTATAAATTCCGGTCTGAAATTAGATTTCACAGCCGTCATATCCGGCAAATTGCTGGTCATTATAATGATTGTATTTGTAAAGTTTACAACTTTGCCCATACCATCCGTTAATCTGCCATCATCCAATATTTGTAAAAACACATTGAATACTTCCCTGTTTGCTTTTTCGATTTCGTCCAGCAATATAACCTGATACGGTCTGCGGCGGACGCTTTCGGTTAATACCCCACCCTGTTCGTATCCGACATACCCCGGGGGTGCACCAATCAATCTGGATACAGAATGAGATTCCATAAATTCGCTCATGTCTATTCTTGTCATTGCGGTATCGTCATCAAACAAATAATCCGCCAAAGATTTTGCAACCTCGGTTTTACCAACCCCAGTTGGTCCCAAAAACATAAAGCTGCCGATTGGACGGTTTTCATCCCCCAACCCTGCCCTTGATCTGCGAATCGCTTTTGCAATAACTGATAATGCTTCTTTTTGTCCGACGACCCTTTTTTCCAATTCTGTTTCGATATTTAATAATTTCGATTGTTGGGACGCATTTAATTTATCGGCTGGGACACCTGTCCATTTGCTTACAACATTTGCGATATGGGCGGGCAATACAGTT
>CAYIZJ010000013.1:0-1804 GCA_964368045.1 uncultured Muribaculaceae bacterium | reverse complement strand
AACAGTTTTATAATCTTGGGAATCTGTAACCAGACTTGCAATTTTTTGTTCCAATTCTGGGATTTTCCCATATTGTAATGCGGATGCCTGTTCAAAATCGCCGTTTCGCATAGCGGTCGCAATAGCCGATTTTGCCGAATCCAATTGTGCAAAAGCATCGGCCAAAGCCTGCATTTTCTTTTTATCTTCTGTCCATGCTTTGGTTAATTGATTGGATTTTTCTGAAACATCTGCGATAACCGTTTCCAAATCTTTTAATCTTTTTTTGGATTCTTCGTCTTTTTCTTTTTTCAAAGCCTGTTGTTCGATTTTCAATTGCATCAATTGTCTGTCGACTTCGTCCAGTTTGTCTGGTTTCGAAGAATTTTCAATATGCACCCGTGCGGCGGCTTCGTCCATTAAATCGATAGCTTTGTCGGGCAAAAATCTGTCCGTTATATATCGGTTTGCCATTTTAGCAGCCGCAACCAGCGCAGAATCCGCAATACGAACCCCATGATGGGTTTCATATTTTTCTTTTAATCCACGCAAAATTGAAATGGTATCATCAACTGTTGGTTCATCAACATATACGGGTTGAAAGCGACGTGCCAATGCGGGGTCTTTTTCGATATACTGTCTGTATTCGTCCAAAGTCGTTGCACCAATTGTATGTAATTCGCCACGTGCCAACATAGGTTTTAATAAATTGCCGGCATCCATTGAACCCTCTGCCTTGCCCGCACCAACCAAAGTATGCAATTCATCGATAAATAAAATTATTTTACCATTTGATTCTGTAACGCCTTTTAATATTGCCTTGAAACGGGCCTCGAATTGACCACGAAACATTGCACCCGCCTGAACCGCCCCCATATCCAAAGAAAGCAGCTGTTTATTTTGCAGACTATCTGGCACATCTTTTGACACAATTCTGTTCGCCAGTCCTTCAACTATTGCGGTTTTACCGACCCCTGGGCTTCCGATTAACACAGGATTATTCTTTGTTCTGCGGCTTAACACTTGGATCGAGCGTCGTATTTCTTCGTCCCGACCGATTACAGGGTCTAATTTTCCTTCCATTGCCTGTTTTGTTAAATCGGTTGTGTATTTTTCCAACGCTTGTGCTGGGCTTTCTTGCATTTCATCTGGATTCATATTATTATCCTTTTGTATTATTGTTATTTTTTATCTATGTAGTTATATAATTTAAAAAGTTCAAGCCTTTGGCTTATTTAATTATACTGTATTTTTTGCGGGCAAAACACAGGGAAAAAAGCCTTTTTTTATACTTTTTGAAACAAGTTATTTTAAATTTGCAAAATAAACTTGACTTTTAATAAAATATATTATAAATTAACCGCTGTTATTAAAGGATTATAAATATGCCACGTGTATGTAAAATTACTGGAAAGAAAACAGAAGTTGGAATGAACGTTTCCCACTCTCATCGTCGTACAAAACGTACTTTCTTACCAAACTTGCAAAAATTGAAATTCCACAGTGATATTTTGGGTCGCGATTTTTCTTTGCGTATCTCAACAACTGGTCTTCGTACATTGACCAAACACGGTGGATTGGACGCTTATGTTACATCAAAACCTATTTCTCGTCTAAGCGAAGAAATGGCTGCGATTAAAAAAGCAATTGAAAAGAAAGCGGGAAAACCTGCAACTTTTGAAAAGAAACCTGTTCGTAAACCTAATCGCAGTGCGCGTTTGGTTAAAAAGGTTGAAACAAAAAAAGCATAATATATCGGTTATGTTTTTAGGCTCTGTGCCGGACTATGAAATTTCCGACACTGCCGAAAAAAAAAGATAAGGCT
>CAYIZJ010000012.1:21790-22096 GCA_964368045.1 uncultured Muribaculaceae bacterium | reverse complement strand
AACGCAGGGAAAAGCACCCTGTTAAATAACATTATGGCACGCAAAGTGTCAATCGTTTCACACAAAGTTCAAACAACACGGGCAAAATTACGTGCTGTTAAAATGGTTGGTGACAGACAAATTATATTTGTTGATACCCCAGGGGTATTTAAACCAAGCCGTTCGTTGGACAGGGCAATGGTGTCGGCGGCAATGGATGCAATCGGCGAAGCAGATGCCGTTTTGTTAATGGTTGATGCAACACATGGTATAACCCCGACAACCCGTGAACTGGTTTCAAAATTACAGGATAACGAAAATGTATTT
>CAYIZJ010000012.1:7244-21750 GCA_964368045.1 uncultured Muribaculaceae bacterium | reverse complement strand
CGGAATTATCAACAATGGCAAATTTCCGTGAAATATTTATGGTATCGGCTTTAAAAGATTCCAATTTGGATAATGTTTTGCAATCTTTGGCATCCGTTATGCCTGAATCACCTTATTTATTTGATACTGTTGATAAAACTGATGTTCCGGACTTTTTATATTTGGCGGAAATCACCCGTGAAAAAGTTTACAAATATTTACACAAAGAATTACCATATCATATTTATGTTGAAACTGAAAAGGTTGATACAGATGACGAAGGCGTTTTGGAAATTTATCAAAAGGTCGTTGTACATTCGGATGGTCATAAAAAAATCGCCGTGGGCAAGGGTGGTTCAGTATTAAAGAAAATTGGAACCGAAGCTCGCCATGAAATCCAAGATGAATGGGGTGTGAATGCCCGTCTTCATTTGTTTGTTCGTGTTGAAAAAAACTGGGAAGCAAAAGCCGAAAATTACATCGCCCAAGGTCTGGAATACAAAAAATAAGCATTTGATATGAAGCTTGACGATTTTGATTTTATTTTGCCTGATGATTTAATCGCATCAAAACCGCTGGACAATCGTGATGATTCCAGAATGTTGGTTGTGCCCGAAAATTTGGATAAAAAATTTCGTGACTTTATCGATTATATTAAGCCTGGTGACGTTGTTGTTTTTAACAATTCCCGTGTTATTCCCGCACGATTTATGGCAAATGATTATGAAATTACGCTGCATACTTCTGAATCCGACAAAGTATGGTGGGGATTGTGTAAAAAATTCAATAAATTAAATGTCGGTGAAAAATTAAGTCTGCAAAATGGCACCGAAATTCAAATACTGGATAAAGATGATGTTTCCGGAATAAAAATTGAATTTTTAACTGATGATGTTTTTGGGACTTTGGATGCTGTGGGAAAAATGCCACTGCCGCCATATATGAAACGTTCTGCCGAAATTATGGACGATAATCGATATCAAACGGTGTATTCAGCACCGCTGGGTTCGATGGCCGCACCGACGGCTGGTTTACATTTTACAGATGATGTATTGCGGGAAATTTCAAATCGTGGTGCAAAAATTGTAAATATAACTTTGCATGTTGGGGCGGGGACTTGGTTACCGGTAAAGGTGGATGATTTGTCGCAACATAAAATGCATTCCGAATGGGGTTGCATAACACAGCAACAGGCGGATATTATAAATTCAGCAAATCGTGTTATTGCGGTTGGTACAACCAGTTTAAGATTGCTGGAATCGGCAGCAGTGGGAAAAAACAAAGTCGGTGAATTTTGCAAATCAACGGACATATTTATTACCCCAGGGTATGAATTTAAAATCGTTGATGTTTTGCTGACGAATTTTCATCTTCCTAAATCGACTTTGTTTATGTTGGTGTCGGCGTTCGCAGGACTGTCCGATATGAAGTCCGGATACAATTTCGCAATCGAAAATAAATACAGATTTTTCAGCTATGGTGATTGTTGTTTATTATTTAAAAAAGAAAGAGAATAAAAATGGGATTGAAATTTAATTTAATGAAGACAGACGGTACTGCACGACGTGGGTCGGTTGAAACGGCTCATGGGACTTTTCAAACACCAGCTTTTATGGCGGTGGGAACAGCTGCAACGGTCAAAGCCTTGACAATGGATCAAGTTGCTGCGACCGGCACCGAAGTAATTTTGGGGAATACATATCATTTAATGTTACGCCCAGGGGGTGATTTGGTTGAAAAAATGGGCGGGTTACATAAATTTTCGGGCTGGACGGGACCGATATTAACTGATTCCGGTGGTTTTCAGGTAATGTCTTTGTCGGCTTTGACCAAAATGACCGAAGAAGGTGTGCATTTTACATCTCATATCGACGGTGGTGTAAAACATTTTTTAACCCCAGAAAAATCAGTTCAAATTCAACATCAATTGGATTCTAATATAACTATGGTTTTGGACGAATGTTTGAAATTGCCGGCTCCACGGGACAAGGTTGAAAAAAATGTCGAAATGGTAACCCGTTGGGCAAAACGCAGCAAGGATGCATTCGTTGACAGGGATGGTTATGGAATCTTTGGAATTGTCCAAGGGGCAGATTATCCAGATTTACGTGAAAAATCCGCAAAACAGTTAATCGAAGTCGGATTTGATGGATATGCAATTGGTGGATTGGCAGTTGGCGAACCACAAGATGTTATGTTTGATATGATTTCCAAAACAACCCCGCATTTGCCAACAGACAAACCCCGATATTTAATGGGTGTTGGAACGCCACTGGATATATTGGGTGCGGTTGAACGGGGAATTGATATGTTTGATTGTGTTATGCCGACTCGTGCGGGACGTACGGCTCAGGCCTTTACCCGTAATGGTTCGTTAAATGTTCGTAATTCAAAATTCCGTGAACAATCACAACCACTGGATAGAGATTGTGGATGTCCGGCATGTAAATTTTCGGCCGCATATATTCACCATCTGGTCAAAGCAAATGAAATATTGGGGTCTACATTATTATCACAACACAATGTTTGGTTTTACCAAGATTTAATGAAAGGTATTCGGACCGCAATCGAAGATGGTAAGTTTGCCCAATTCAAAGAAGATTTTATAAAACAATATACAAAAGGAGAAAAATAAAATGGCAATTAAAAAAGCAAAAACAAATAAAAAAATAATAAAAGTCGAAGACAGGGGCGGGGCAAAAACTGTCGCAAAAAAAGCGTCGTTTGTTGCATGGACAAAACGAATTTTCGCAGTCTTTACAATTTTATGGTTGGGTGGATTTGCATATTCGGGATGGCATGTAAAGGAAAATTACACAACACCTATCAAAGAATCTATGGTTGTTTCCATTTTCTTTGATTTGCAAAAAGATATTTCAGGTCAATATGCAGATTTGATGGACGGATTAAAAGATTCTATCAATATGGAAAAGCCGATTAAAAAAGCTTTTGCTGCGATTGAAATTTCTGATTCTATAACTTCAACAGTTTCCGATACCACGAAAAAAGTGTCAAATACAACTTCGTCCGTTAAAAAAATAACTTCGATTGCGGGTAAATTCGGTGTTGATACAGGCTCGGTCGACAATGTTGTTTCAAAAACAGATAACACAGTTGCTGCCGCCGACAGTTTAACAGCAAAAATAAATTCAGAACTGGACAGAATCGAAAAAGATTTGATTATCAAAACACAGGTCGAAGTTGATGTTATGATTGATACAACTGTTAACGATTTAATCAAAAAAAATACAGGCTCGCTTGGTCGTATTATGTTAACAAATTACGGTGTTGAAAAAGTATCGCCAGTTATCCCAAGTTCATGGGACGTTGCATCAAAAATCTATAAAGATTTAGAAGCATCAAAAATATCGGTTGTTGAAACAATTATCGCAACAGTTAATACATACTTTGGTTATGTGTTCTGGGGATTGTTGATTACATATTGGTTGATTGGATTGTTGGTTTGGTTGTGGGTTCGTGGCAAAGTAAAAACTGCTTTGAAACCATTTATTGTTTGCCCACGTTGTGGACACGCATTTGCGGACAAACGTTCAATCAAAAGCATTTTACATATCCTGACCCCATGGAATTGGATATAATAAAAAAACTTTTAAAAAAAGCGGACTTGATTCCGCTTTTTTTATTGTTTATAATAATGTCAAATAAATTAAAAGGATTTAAATATGGCGAAAAAAACAGCAACAAGTAAAAAATACGCAAACCCAATCAAAGCATACGGGGCATTTTGGACACGTGGATTTTCCGAATGGGCGGGGACTTCGTCACGGTCAGAATTTTGGTGGTCAGGATTGATGAATGCAGTGGTTTATTTTTTATTTTTTTCGATTTTCTTATCCTCTGCGATAATTGGGTCAAAATTACACAGCGATTTCATAGGGTTTGTTTTGGTATTTCTTGTCGCTGCATTTCAACTTTTTTATGTTTTAAGCATTGTTGCGGGTGTATCATTAACAACCCGTCGTTTACATGATGCTGGTTTATCTGCTTGGCATTGGTTGTGGTTATTGTTGCCGATATTTGGGTCGATTATTTTAATTGTGTTTATGTTTTTACCGACCAAGGTCGCCGGAAATCCGTATCATAAAAAAAATAAAATTAAATAAATGTTAAAGGGCGGGGGATTTCCCGCTTTTTTTATTTTTTTAATAAATTTAAATTTTTTTCTTGCAATGATAAAAAAAATATGTAAAACTGTGTCTTACAGTGCGAGCGTAGCTCAGTTGGCTAGAGCGCAACCTTGCCAAGGTTGAGGTCGAGGGTTCGAGCCCCTTTGCTCGCACCAGTTTTTTAACGAAAATTGGTACGGAAATAAAAAATGATTTTAAAAGTTAAACAAATTTAATGCAAAAGTTGCGATTTTTTGAAGACTCAAAAGACGCAACTTTTTGCGTTTTTTTTATGCTTGTAAAAAACCAAGGGAAACAAAAATGAGCGATAATACAAAAATGTCCACAAACGAACTGGAAGCAAGGTTGCAAAAGGTCGAAAAAATCCAAGAACGTGACGGTGTTGTATGGAAAGATAAATTTGAAAGAACTCATACAATTGCAGATGCACGTGAATTAAATGACGGGCAAATCGTTAAAACCGCAGGTCGTGTAACTGCACTTCGTTGGTTGGGCAAATTGATGTTTGGTCGCATTTATGATATTGATGGCGAAATTCAATTTTCTATGTCACGTGAAGAATTGGGCGAAGAAACATATCGTTTTATGAAAGCAAACGTAGATTTGGGGGACTTTATCGGAATTACGGGCGAATTGTATCATACAACCGCCGGCGAATTAACAATGAAAGTGTCTGAATATGTTATATTGGCCAAAGCTTTGCGTCCGTTACCTGAAAAATACCACGGGTTAACCGATATCGAAACCAGATACCGTCAAAGATATTTGGATATCGTTGCAAATCCAGAAGTCCGCAATACCATGAAAATGCGTTTTAAAATGATGCGTGTTATTCGTGATTATTTAACAGCAGCCGACTTTGTCGAAATCGAAACACCGATTATGCAAAATGTGGCATCTGGTGCGGCGGCTCGTCCTTTTGTTACACATCATAACGCATTGGATGCAGACTTTTATTTGCGTATTGCACCGGAATTATTTTTGAAACAAGCAATCGCAGCCGGTTTTGATCGTGTCTTTGAAATGGGAAAAAATTTCCGTAACGAAGGCTTGTCACCAATGCATTTACAAGAATTTACAATGTTGGAATGGTACGCTGCATATTGGGATTATCGTGATAATTTTAAATTTTCATGGGGAATGGTTCAAAAAATTCTTATGGAATTACGTGGCACGTTGGAAATTGAATATCAGGGAACAAAGCTGGATTTCAATTCTTATGAAGAAATCGATTATACCGCACGATTAAACGAATTGTTGGGCGTTGATATTTTAACTTTCCGTGACACAGATGTTTTGAAAAAACAATTGGCGGACAAAGGATTTTTAACAAAAGCAGATTTGGAAGATTTGCATTCCGTACCTGCAATAGTTGATCACGTATTTAAAAAACATGTGCGTGATAAAATTATTAACCCAGCGATGGTTTATAATTATCCGGCATATATGATACCGCTGGCCCGTCGTAATGATGAGAACGTTGCACGTGTTGATATGTACCAACTTATTGTTGCAGGTGCCGAATTGATAAAAGCGTATTCAGAATTGGTAAACCCAATCCAACAACGTGAAGCCTTTGACGAACAGGCCGAAAACAAAGCCGCAGGGGATGAAGAATCGTTCGATGTGGACGAAGACTTCTGCGTGCGATGGAACACGGTATGCCACCGAATACAGGCTTTGGTATGGGTATCGACAGATTGATGGCAATTGTTGCTGATGAACCAACTTTGCGTGATGTTATTTTGTTCCCTATTATGAAATAAGGCGAATGAAAAATGTCGATTAAAAATATTCAGATAACAGTTCAGGAAAATGATATAAAAAACCTGAACTTTATCCAAACCGCATTTGATGAAAATCGCATAAATTTAGAAACAAAAAATTATATGGATATGTTGTACAGCAACAGTTCAGAAAATTTTTTGAAATTATTCCATATTTTGGGGGCTTGTTTTGGTGCACCAAAGGCAGCAGTTCAACCATACGATTATGAATCCAGTTCAACGACGGACGAATTTATAAAAATTTCAGACATCAATCATTTGTCCCCCTATATGGCGTATCACCGATTGGATACAGATCCTGTACGAAATCAGTTTTTTTCATTTAATTCGAATGGAACAAACGTTTCTTTGTTTGTGTCGCCAATAGTCAGCGTTATTGTCGGGGCACAAAAAAATATTGAACGTGCAATCGATAAAATTACTGGAAAATATTATAATGATTATATCCGTGATGTTTTGATTGCTACGAAAAAATGTATGGAAGATAACAATCAATCGGAAAAATGGGATTTTATCGAACCGAAAATTAAAAAAATATTTTCGGAAAATTATATTACAAATGCAGCTGAAACTTTGATAGATTTGATGGCGGACGATTGCAAAACATTGGCTGCGAATTTGGTTCGTTGTTTGGACAAAGTCGAAAAACCATATAGCCGATTAAAAGACGTTTGGCGTGTTAAATGTTTGTTCGATTTGGTGCCACAGATACGGAACTTTATCGAAAATGTAAAAGAAAAATGGCCGTATAAAATCTTGGCTTATAAAGATACTTTTTCATCGACAAATCATCCCCGTGATTATCGTGATGCCAAAGTGGTTTTAAATATCAGTGATGATAATTCAAAAATCACGCCGATGGAAATTATATGTCAGGTGCGGACTTTGTTCAAAGCCGATAACGAAAGCCACAGCATATACAAAAAAATTCGTGATCAAAGCGATAAAAATTTGGATCCGTCAAAAGATATAAACACAGAAATAGCAACCGTTGCAAACCGTGGCGTCAAAGAATACAATATGGTTGTATACAAATGTCTGGAAGAATTATTCGAACGAGCAGGGTGGAATATTTTATACAGTTATGATACAGGGTCTTCGTTATTGGACGGTTTTCCAAGAATAACAAAACAATATGTATCGAATAAAATGACCGAAGCAATTTTGGATAAATTAAACAAACAAATTGAAAATGGTTTAATAGCTTTGGAAAATTTACCCCGTGATTTGTCCCGTGCCGAAGAAATTAAAATCTTTGAATGGATGGCAAAGTTTATCTTTGTGTCCGCTATGCCATACCAATGCACCGATTGGGAAATACCAAAAAACACAGTCGCCGGCAAATTATTTTCATATATTATGAAAGAAATGCAAAGATATTCTAATAATTAAATAGTTCAGGAATACAATCTTTATTTTTAATGCTTGCGTTTTTGTCAAATATCGGTAACAATGTATTAAGGTTTTTGCAAAGGTTAGTAAAAATCGTAACAGCATAACATAAGGAATAGATTATGCGTGAAGGTAAAGTAAAATGGTATAATGGTAAAAAATGTTTTGGGTTTATTACTCCGAACTCGGCTAACGAATCAGGAAACACAGATGATGTGTTTGTTCATTCCAGCTCTTTAAAAGATGCAGACATCAGATTCTTGAACGAAAATGACATTGTTGAATTTGAAGAAGAAGTACGTAATGGAAAATTGTCAGTAACAACTTTGAAGCTGATTAAACGTGATGAAGAATCAGCGAAAAAATTCCAAGAACGTCGTGCTCAATTTCGTCCAAAAAAACAATATGGCGAAGAGTCAGAACAACCAAAACGTTCAGGTTTCGCTTTTTGGAAAAAATAAGTTTTTCCAAAAATAATTAAAAAGCTTTGATTTTTATCAAAGCTTTTTTTAATTCGATTTTTTTGCACGGGGGTGGGCGGATGAATATATATTGTTTATTTCCGCCATATTCACATTTGTATACAGCTGTGTCGTTGACAATGATGAATGACCCAATAATTCCTGTAATGAACGTAAATCCGCACCACCGGCCAACAATGCCGTTGCAAATGTATGTCGCAATGCGTGTGGCGTAACATAGGATGGTAATTGTAAATAATGACGGACTTTTTCGACGGCTTTTTCGGCCATGCGTGCGGACATAGGTAATCCACGAACACTGCGGAATAAATTATCATCCATATCGTTACCAAATGGTCGCAGTGCAATGTATTTGTCCAAAGCGCTGTAAACAGATGGTAAAACAGGAACTAATCTTTCTTTGTTGCCTTTACCAACTATTCTTAAAACTTCTGGGTGTGATTTTACATCGGAATTTTTTAATGCCAACGCTTCGGAAATACGTAATCCGCATCCAAATATCAATATAACCAAACCCCAATCACGGGCGGCAATCCACGGGTTGTTCGAACCCAATTCAAAAATTGCTTCGGACATATTTTTTATGTCGGATGTTTCGATTGCTTTGGATAAATTTCGTGGAACTTTTGGCGATGAAATTAAATCAATTGTATCATTTTTAACATCATAATTTTTCGATAAATATTTATAAAAAGACCGAACCGATGACAAAGCCCGTGCAGTAGATTTTGGTGAAAGGCTTCTTTTTTGGCGGTCGGCCAGATATGAACGAAAACCGATTGTATCAATACGGGACAGGTCGTTTAAAAAAACATCCCCGCCATTGAACTTTTTATAAAAGCCCAAAAAATCGTGGATGTCTTTTTCATAAGCGGTCGCAGTATGCGAAGAATAGTTTTTCGTATTCAGTAAATAATCAATAAAATTATTTATTACATCTATCATCTGATTTCGAATACAGCACCAACGTTTACAGATATTTCGGTATCAGTTGATACAAATCCGCCTGCCATATCGAAATTCGAAGATTGGGCGGCTTTGCCACGCATTAACATTGGGCTGGATTCGTAATGATTTCCAGAATTGTTTTTGCCATAATTTGCGGAAATCAATTTACCGACTGATTTGTTGTCGGCACTTGCGATTGCATTTGCACGACTGCGGGCATTGTCTACTGCTTCGGCAAGACAAGATTCCATCGCTGGTTTCATTTTTTCTGAACTGGTGAACATTCTTAAATTATTTGTGTAAACATCCGTCTGGCCTGCAAATCTGGCAAGTACGACTTCGATATTTTCCATTGAATCTGCCGATACTTCGACAGCAATGCTGGTTTCGGTTCCAAGCGGTACAGATTTACGGGCTGCATCGTCCCATTCGGTTTTTTCATATGAATCAAAACGGGTTGTTTGCATATCTACGTCCAAAGTTTTCAAAAATGCTGTAATTTCAGCCATTTTTGCACTTGCGATTTTCATAGATGTCGCAGGGTTGGAATCCAAAGTTTTTACTTCGATTGTGATTGCTGTTTTGTCTTTTTGTACGGTTGCGATGCATTCGCCGGAAACACTGATGGTTTTTACCGGCCCACGATCGCTGAAATAGTTAAATGCCAAAGCCAAAATGGCGGCGGCTGCGATTACGGAAATTGTCCAAATTATTGCTTTTTTCATTTTTCTCTCCTGTTGAGTTAAAGTTATATTTTATATGATAAATTATTTACGGAAAAAATCAACACTTATTACATAAAAAAAGACAGGGCAAAAATCCCTGTCTTTTTTGAATATGTTCCAAATATTATTATCTGGAATAGAATTCGACAACCAATTCTGGTGACATTTGTACCGGATATGGAACGTCTGCAAATTCTGGGATGCGAACAAATGTTGCTTCGAAGTTTGCACTGTCGACTTTTACATAATCTGCGAAATTTCTTTCTGCGGATTCCAAAGCCAATACAACAAGTGGCATTTGTTTTGCTTTTTCAGAAACTGTGATAACATCGCCAACACGAACACGGTATGAAGCAATTTTAACACGTTTGCCGTTAACATTGATGTGACCGTGGCTGATTAACTGACGGGAAGAGAAAACAGTCGGTGCCAATTTTGCACGATATACAACTGCGTCCAATCTTGTTTCCAACAAACCGATCAAGTTTTGAGGAGTATCACCTTTCATATTGTCAGCTTCTTTATAATAAGCAACGAATTTCTTTTCGCCAACGTTTCCATAATAACCTTTCAAAGTCTGTTTAGCGCGCATTTGTTTTGCGTAATCAGATGTGTTTCCACCACGGCTTGTTGGGCCATGTTGTCCTGGTTTATATTTACGTTTGTTAACTGGGGCTTTTGCTTGTCCCCATAAATTGATACCCAATGCACGGGTGATTTTTAATTTTCTTGTGCTTCTTTTTGCACCAGCTCTTGCCATAATTTCATCCTTTTGGTTTTTTATGGTGCCGGACATTTTACAGAATCCTTATCTTAGATCATAGACCAAAATGCTATGCCAATTATTCAGATCTGACTATCCAGCGAAGTGTATTTTATACATATTTTTTAGAAAAATCAAGCTTTTTCTTTGTTTTTTATTTCGTGTTTTGGTTTTGTATTTGAACATAACCCTTGGTA
This sequence comes from uncultured Muribaculaceae bacterium, assembly GCA_964368045.1. GTDB lineage: Bacteria > Pseudomonadota > Alphaproteobacteria > Rs-D84 > Rs-D84 > CAUTNA01. The sequence goes on along the minus strand of CAYIZJ010000012.1, from coordinate 11,329 downwards.
TCCAAATAGATTTGTAATAAACCATTCCCGTTTGGATTTTTTAATAAATACTTTGACAAAGGCGTTTCGATAATGTCGGAAAAAGTATTGTTTAATAAACGTGCACCTTGTTCTGGGGAATAGCTTAATCTTTTAATTTGTTGTTTTAAATTATAATCCAAGCTTATTGTGTATTTGTAATCGTTATGTAAATTATTGTTAAAATCGTTCACAATATTGTCAATCAATTGATTCAAAGCATCATCAGATAATGTTTCAAATTCCACAATTTTATTTATACGGCCGAAAAATTCAGGCAAAAAGTATGATTTTAATTTTGCTCTGGATAATCTGACTTTTGTTGTTTCTGTTTTTTTATACCCAACGGATGATATTTGTGAATAATCGGTTCCGGCGTTCGAAGACATAATAATAATAGTATTTTTAAAACTGTGTGTTTGGCCTTTGTTGTCGGTGAAAATTCCTTTGTCAAAAATCTGTAAAAAAGCACGTTGAACAGCTGGGTGGGCTTTTTCAAATTCGTCCAATAATATAACCGAATATGGGTTTTGTGACACGGCATTTGTTAATTGTCCGCCTTTTTCATATCCAATAAATCCAGGTTCCGCACCACCCAGTTTTGAAACAGATTGAGGGGATTGGAATTCATTCATATTTAAACGAATTATTTGTCGTCCTAATTTTTTTGCCAAAACTTCGGCGGTTTCAGTTTTGCCGATTCCACTTGGACCCGCAAAGAACATTACGCTTAACGGGCTTTCTTTGTGTTGTTTTAAAATGTAACTGGATGTAATAGTTTCAGAAATGCTTTGTAAAGCTTTGTCTTGGCCAAAAATATTGGTTTTCAATTCTGTTTCCAGATTGATTAAACTTTTCTGTACGTTATTGTCCAATAAATTTGCAGGAATGTTGAATTTTGCGGATAAAGTATCTTGGACAATTTGTGGTGTGCATTCGGTTAAGTTTTCAAATCCGGCACGAACACAGGATGATTCCAGCAAATCAATTGCTTTGTCCGGAAAGTTACGATGGTTAACAAATCGACCAGAAAACAATACTGTTTTTTGAAGCGTTTCATACGGTATTGATATGTTATAATGTTCTTCGTATTTTTTTGTAAGTTTTTCCAAAATATCCAAAGTCATTTGTTCGGTTGGTTCCAGTACATTTTGTTCCTGAAAACGTCTTTTGAAAGCGGTGTCTTCGATTTGTTGATATTCTTCGAAAGTAGTTGCACCAATAACGCTGATTTTTCCCCGTGCCATTTTATCTTTTAACAAATTCATAATGTTTTCCTGACCTGAACGTCCGGTTGCAATTTGATGAATTTCATCTATGAATAAAATGCATTTGGAATTTTCGGCGAACTTTAACATATCGGAAATTTTTTCTTCTAAATCGCCACGCAGTTGCGTTCCCGCCATCAATTCGCCGATGTTAATAGAAATAATAGGGCGGTTAAAAAACAACGGATGGCATTTTTCCTGTGCGATAAGCCATGCAAAACCTTCGACCAATGCGGTTTTACCAACGCCCGCTTTGCCCAGTAACATAACATTTGATTTGCTTAATTTTAATAACGAAGATTGTAATTCTTTTAAATCATTATCACGACCGGAAACAGGGCAGTCTATAACATCGTCAAAGTCTGGGACCATATTTTTCAAAGTTTTTACAAAGTCTATTTTTTCTTCATCATTTTCTTCCGATTTTGCTTCTTCGTTTTGGAATGGGAATTTTCTGGATTCCATTTCATAGAAAAAGGGAAATAAATATTCCAAGCTTATTTTATGTTTTTGAAGTATCGGATTGTGGGCGGCTTTGAATGACGTGTTTAAACCCGAATTGTCAACCAAATGTCCCAGTAGAAATTGTGTTAATAGATTCTTTGCGGTGTTTTCTTGGAATGCTCTGCGAAAACATTCGCTGACATTCTTTTTGTATTGAATGTCGCTTAAATTTTTATTTGGTGCTTTCTTTAACCAATCAAAAAACGCCTTGTTTAATTCTTTTTTAAGCAAATTAACTTGGATGCCTTGTTTTGCTAGAAATTCATCCAATCTGTCTGATTGAGTTATCAATAATACAATGGCATGCAAAGGGCATACAAAAACTTCCTTGTTAACGAGGTATTTTTTTATCAAAAAATCTAATTCAAAAGAAGTCAATTTTTATCCTTTTTTTAATTTGTTTTTAAGATTATCAAATTTTCAACCGATGTCAAATTATAACCAGCTTTGTTTTTTATTGTTATACAATATAGACATAAAAAACAAATTTGTCAAATGATTTCGTGTAAAAATAAGGGGTGAAATAATCACCCCTTATTTTTTATTTCATTATAAAATGAACGCTGTATTTTGGTTTTTTATCATCGCCCAATTGTGGCCGGACGACTTTGTTTCCAGCGATTTGAACCGCACGGATTAAATTTTCCTGATTTTTACGTTCGTTTTTAGAAAGTCCGTCTATTTCACGGGCAATTTCAATCTGGATTTGTTTTTTCATATATCCAGTGGTGTCGGATTCAAACAAGCCGATTGTTGAAACTTCGGGTACGCCTTTTAAAAATCCACGTTTATCAACAGGTAATGTTGCGAATACGGCACCAGATATCGCAATCTTTTTACGGTTTTTATATACTTGGTCGTCCAGACTGCGTTCGGTTTCGCCTTCCATTACCACAAACCCTGTTGGGATTGATTCTGTGACATACGGTGCCTGACCGTCTTTTAATGCGATGATGTCGCCATTTTTTACAACCATCATATATTTTGCACCACCACGTTCCATAGCCATTTTTCCGTTTAACATTTCTGTTATGAATGAACCGTGCATTGGAATTGAAACCTGTGGATGAACCATATCATAGAATTTTTCATATTCAGGTCGACCGGCATGTCCGCTGGCGTGCAAATTATGTGTATCGAATATAGTATGTGTTTTAATACCCATTTTTGCCAATTGGTTATACATTGTTGATACATCTTGTTCACGACCTGGGATGATGATTGCTGAAAACACGATTGTATCAGTTGGTTGTAATTGCAATTCTTTTACGTGACCACGGCATAGTCGTGGCAACATCGCAAATTTTTCGCCTTGGGATCCTGTTAAAAACACGGCTTGTTTTTCTGCGGGTAAATCTTTTACTTCGCTGAACAAATATGTATCATCGGCTTTTAAATAACCAAATTCAACACCGATTTGACGAAATTCTGGTAATCCAACATATGGAACAGGTCGTGGATTGCTGCGTTCTTTGATTGCGGCAACACGACCGGCTGCTTTGGCTGCTTCGGAAAACATTTTAATACGTGCCAAGCTGCGGGAATATCCTGTTACAAAAACACGCCCCGGTGCATTTTTCATAATTTCAGTCAAAGCATCACGGACTTCGGTCTCTTTGACCTGTGGTGCCTGTCTGTCGGTGGATGTTGAATCACAAACACAAGCCAATAATTTTGGGTCGGAACCAATTTCACGCAGTCTGGCGTAATTTGTTGGGTCTTCGATTGTTATTCCTTCGTTAAAAGTCCAGTCACCTGTGTGTAAAACTTTACCGGCATCTGTTTTAATGATTAACATCTGGGCTTCGGGGATAGAATGGGATACATGGAATGTTTCAATGTTGAAACAACCAATATCAAAAGTCGCACCGTGATGGTCAAATATAATTAAATCTTTGCCCATATTTACATTGATTTCGTCGGCTGCAAATGTGCGACGTAAAATTTCCCCAGGGAAACGAGTTGTATAAATAGGTTTTCTGAATTTCGGCCATATATGTTTCAAAGCACCGATGTGATCTTCGTGGCCGTGGGTCATTACAAAGCCCAAAACATCATCACGATGAGCCTCTAACCAAGTTGTGTCGCAATATTTAACATCGCCCGCACCAATTTCGGTTTCCAAAAATCCCATACCGCAATCAACAACTAAATATTTTCCACGAAATTTATACACATACATATTTTGACCGATATGTTCCAATCCGCCCAGTGCAAAAAAGTATAAATTGTCGTCGAATTCGTCTTCTTTATTTTTTTTCGCTTTTTTTGGTTGGTTGTCTTTCAAGACTTGTT
>CAYIZJ010000012.1:0-7177 GCA_964368045.1 uncultured Muribaculaceae bacterium | reverse complement strand
CATTCATACCTTTGGCATTTTTGCTGTTAAAATTTTTATTTTTAACATTTGCCTTTTTTTCGTCTTTTTTGACAGGCATATTTTTTACTTTTACCATTTTGTTTTAATCCTTTGATTTTATTATATTTACATTATGCTATAAAATGACTTTTTTACAAAGCAGATTTTTATCATTGCAAAATCAAATCCCGAATATAAACTATTCGGGATTTTTTTTATTCGGCTAAGTTTCCAACAGACATAGTTATTCGTCGGACACCGCTGCTTATTGATTTTTCTTTGTTTATTTTTGCACGGATAATATCGCCGGTGTTTTTGATATGTGTTCCGCCACATAATTCACAAGAAATATCACCTGCGGATACGACTTTTACTGTGTTGCCGTATTTTTCACCAAACAGTGCCAATGCACCTTTTTGTTGTGCTTCTTCGATTGTCATTTCGATTTGTTCGACTGGGATTTTCGCATTTATCCAGTTGTTTATTTTATCTTCGACGGCTTGTTTTTCATCCGCCGTCATAGAACGACCAAATGAAAAGTCAAAACGAACAGAATCTGGGGAAACTTTGGAACCTTTTTGAGCGACGTCTTCGTTTAATACATCACGCAAAGCCGATTGCAAAAGATGTGCCGCCGTATGAGCCCGTTCAATAGATATGCGAACATTTTTATTTATTTTCATTTCAGCACTGTCGCCGACTTTGATTGTGCCGGATGTCACAATTCCTTTGTGGATTACAACACCGTCAACACGATTTGTTTCGGTTATATTTACAACTGTATCTGTGCCGATTGAAATTGTTCCACTGTCGCCGACCTGACCGCCTTGGGTTCCATAAAAAGGCGTTTTATCCAATGCGATTTCGATTTCGGAATCTTTGTCCGAAAAATTAACAAATTCATCACCCTGTAATATCGCCAAAACAGTACCGGTTGAATTATCAGTTGTATATTTTAATACGTCATCTGTGTCCGGAATTTTATCGGATAATATTTTGCCTTCCCACAAAGTTCGTGTGCCTTTGGTGTTTGCACGGGAACGTTCTTTTTGTTCCATCATACATTTTTCAAAACCTGCGGAATCGACTGATATATTTTTTTCTTTTAAAATAATTTCGGTCAAATCCAATGGAAAACCATAAGTGTCAAATAACTTAAAAGCAATTTGACCGGACAAAACATTGTTTTCGATTTTTGGAATTTCATTGTCCAACAGCTTTAATCCGTTTTGCAACATTTCAACAAAAGCATTTTCTTCGTTTGTAATAATTTCAACGACTCGGTTTTGTTCACGAATCAATTCAGGATAAGCATCGCCCATTTCCATAACCAGTGCAGGGTACAATTTCGATAATATCGGCCCACGATGACCCATCAATTCAGCATAACGCATAGCACGGCGAAGAATCCGACGAATTACATATCCACGGTCTGTGTTGCTTGGGATTATTCCGTCCGCAATCGCAAACGATACAGCACGCAAATGATCAACCAAGATTTTAAATGATGATGTGTTTTCGGCTGTTTTTTTTATACCGGTGATTTCTTCGACGGCTTTCATTAAATTCACAAATAAATCAGTGTCATAATTATCACGAACCCCCTGTAATACAGATGCCCATCTTTCCAATCCAGCACCAGTATCAACGTTTTTATTTGGTAATTCAGTTAAATTTCCATTGGCATCACGATCATATTCCATAAATACATTGTTCCAAATTTCAACCCAGCGTTTGTCATCGTCCAAAATGTCCGCACCCATATCATAAAAGATTTCTGTGCTTGGGCCACATGGACCTGTGTCGCCAGCCGACCACCAGTTGTCTTTGTCCAAACGGATTGCATCTTTACCTGTTAAATCTTTCCAGATTTTTGTTGATTCTTCGTCGGTAATATGGGTTGTTACACGTAATTTATCAGTTGGTAATTTTAATACATTCGTTAATAAATCCCATGACATTTTGATGGCTTCGTCTTTAAAATAATCACCAAAAGACCAGTTGCCCAACATTTCAAAGAATGTATGATGGGTTGCGTCAAATCCGACTTCGTCCAAATCGTTGTGTTTTCCGCCCGCACGTAAACATTTTTGATAATTTGCGATACGTGGAAATTCGACAGGTTTTGTCCCCTGTAAAATTTCTTTGAATGGAACCATGCCCGCAACAGTAAACATCAATGTTGGGTCGTTCGGTATAAGCGACACGGACGGTACGATTTTATGTCCGTGCGATTCAAAATAGTCTAAAAAAAGCTTTCTTATTTCGTTGTATTTCATTTTTAATAGTCCTTCGTATTTTTAATAATGTTTATTGATTTTAATATCAAATGAAAAAAATGGCAATTATATTTTTTTAAAAAAAGATTATTTCGCAGCCCCAGGGGCGAAATCAAAATCACAAATATGTATATAATTTATTCTGTCCATATAAATTGGCGTACTGTTCGCATTCAAAGATTTTAACATCGCCCAAATGGAATTGTCGGTTGCGGGGATTTCTTCGCTGGTTATTTTGTCGGCCGCAGATAAAAATGAATCGAATTTGAAAAAAGTCCCATTGATTTCGAAATTTGGTCTTTTTACAGTTTTTGTGAATTTTTCATCAACCAAATAATTTGGGTTTTTTATCAATGTTAAAACAGTCTTTAAATCGGGATAAATATGAACGCTGTTTTGTAATATAGCAAACGATTCTGATGCGATGTCGACTTTGTCCAAATTAACCAAAATATCTGTTTCGTCGCAAAATACAATCCATTTGGATTTAATTTTTAATTTTTTTGCCGTTTGTACAATGTCTATTCTGGATTGCGAACCATTGTTATCGGAATTTATGCAATGTATGTTTTTTTTGAATCCGTATTTTTTTAAATCTTCGGGATTTATTTCATTAAATATGTCGCTGTTATGAATAATGACAAAGATATTTTGTTTGGTGTTTTGTAATGCCGCAACACAAATGTCCAGAAAAGCAATATTTCTGATTGTTATTCCGACAATGATAAATTCTTTTTTATTTAACATAACAATTGAATAGTAATCTATATTTTACAGCTTTTCAATATTTAAAAATAAAGAATATAAAATTTATCAAAAATATGATATAATGGATTTATTAACTAACCAAAGCAGAGAGATTAAAAATGAAACCGGTAATGTTGTTTACAATTGTATTGTTGACCGCAATAATATTGGCATCCGCATTTGGATTGCATATATTACCTGTTGAACCATTGTATGCGATACCGCCCGAACAAGCCGCACAGGGTTTATTTGTTTGTCCGTCTGAATCATCATTATGGGATACGATTGCCAAACAGTTGGCTTTGTTAAAAGAACCAATAACTATGGGATTCTTTTTTGCGACAATGTTGTTGGTTGTATTTTGGTTATGGGCATTTTATCAAAATTTATTAAAAGATAAATTTGAAAAAAAAGCGTATGAAAATTCATGGGGATTTACCAAGATTTTATTTTGGGTTTTTATTGTATATGTTTTGTTGGCAAATACTCCGAATTCTTATCGCAAGGTAAGCATAGATGGCGTGGAAGTGAATTATGTATTGTGCGAAGAAAACACACCTGGTGCCATACCAGTATTGTCCAGCAAAGTCAAGCCCTAGTTGACTTGTAAATTATCTGCTTGACTTTATCCGCAGAAATCTTTACGATTCGTAGTAAGAAGAGCGGATAAGCCTTTATCAGTATAGATTACAAACAACTGTATTGGAAAAACTTACCCGAATGTTCTTTTAATTAACCTTAAACTCACGAAAGGAGAGTCTTATGAACAAACAAGAATTGATCGAAGCAATTGCAAATGAAGTAAACATCACAAAAGCAGCAGCAGCTGGTTGTTTGGATGCTTTCATCAGCACAGTAACAAAAGTATTAAAGAAAAAAGGCGAAGTTCGTTTAGTTGGTTTCGGTACATTTACAACAACAAAACGTAAAGCTACAACAGGTCGTAACCCACAAACTGGTGCGGCTATCAAAATTGCAGCTTCTACTCAACCTAAATTTAAAGCTGGTAAAGCTTTGAAAGAAGCTTTGAACTAAGTTTTGCTTTTGAAAATATTAAAAGCCCGCCAATAGGTGGGTTTTTATTTTTGTCTTTACTTATATTTGTTATTCTTTTATAATTTCAATCGTATAACAAAAAGGATACAGGAAATGAAAAAAATAATTAAAAAACCTGCTGCTGCTGAAAAAGCGTGTGGCGGAAATTGCACATGTTCAAAACATTGTGGTGTTGGTAAAATTTTATTAAAAGTCGTAATTATCTTGTTGGTTTTCGGTGCTGGTTTCTGTGCTGGGAAACATATGGACGGAAAAAGACACGCACCAAAACCTGTTGTTGTTGCTTTTGATGACAACGGTTGTTTGAAAATGGAAAGCGTTAAATGCCCAAAAAATGCGGAAATGTTGGTTGCATCTGATGCGAATGCCGATTCTTGTGTTACTATCGAAGAATTGGGTTCAATGAAAGATTCGTTTGCTAAAACACCTTGTTCAAAAGGCTGCAAAGATGGAAACTGCCCAAAATGCAAAGAAGGCAATTGTCCTAAAAAAGATATGAAATAATTTTCGTATTAAAAATTTAAAACCGCCGATTGGCGGTTTTTTTTATGTTTAAATTTCACGTTGTTGGTTGTTATGTAATGTTTTCGGATTTTCATTGTTTACGGATAAATAATGATTTTCTAAATCTTTATACGTTTTGATTTTGTTGTATTCATACAATGGCAAGATTGATGTTATTATATAATCTGGGTTGTCTGTCCCGATGGCTTTTATTATGCTGCCGATTTTTGGTGTGGCTTTGATAAATTCCAAAACACGACGCCCTGGGTCAAAAATTCGTGGGCCATCTGAAAATTCAACCATCATAATTTGATGCCCGTTTATAGGTGAATTATTTGGATTTTCCAAATCGCTAAGTTTTGCAGTCAAAATAATATTTGTTTTTAATCCCAGCTGTTCGGCATATGTTGAAAATAAACGTGCTGTGCCTGTACATCCCGCAACTGGGCGTGGGATTTTTTGATTTATAATGTCGTCTGCTGTCAAAGAAAAGCTGTAATCAATGCCCGTTTTAATATTGTTTTTTTTAATCCATTCGTGACGTGACATATTGGGGTTGTCCGCATTGGAAAAAGTGTCGGCAACCTGTTTTAATAATTTATTTATGGTTTCGATTTTTATATCGTCCGTATTCATTATTCTTTTCCTTTTAAAATTCGTGCTTTGTTTTTATTCCATTCACGTTTTTTTATCGTTTCACGTTTGTCCGCCAGATTTTTACCGTAACCAATACCAATTAAAACTTTTAATCGTCCACGGTTATTAAAATACAGTTTTAATGGGAATGCGGTCGCACCTTTTTCTTGTAATTTACCAATGATACGTTTGATTTGTGCGGCATGTAATAACAGCTGACGGGGACGACGTTCATCAAAGTTCACAATACGGTTGGCGGTTGGTAATTTTTGAATTTCAATTCCGGCAAGATATAAGTTGCCGCCACGATTTTGAACAAATCCGTCAATAATAGTCACCAATCCATAACGGATTGATTTAATTTCAGCCCCAGTCAAAGAAATTCCGGCTTCGATTGTATCGTCAATCGTATATGAAAAGCGGGCTTTTCTGTTTTCTGAAACTTGTCCTGATTTAATTATTTGCCGTGCCATTTTATTTTGTCTTTTTTAATTCTTCTGGAATAAATCCGTTGTTTTGCATTTTCCATAATTTACAGTATAACCCATTCTTTTTCTTTATCAAGGTTTTATGATTGCCCGATTCAATAATCTTTCCCGAATCCAGTACGATAATTCTGTCCATATTTTGCAAAGTCGACAAACGATGTGCAATCGCAATTGTTGTTTTATTTTTTGATAATTCTTCGAAACTTTTTTGAATTACTTTTTCTGTTTGGCTGTCCAGTGCGGATGTGGCTTCGTCCAGAATTAAAATAGGGGCGTTACGTAAAAATGCCCGTGCAATAACAACACGTTGTTTTTGCCCGCCCGATAATTTAATTCCACGATCACCAACGATGGTGTTATATTTTTTGTCGGCTTTCATAATAAAATCATCCGCCAAAGATTTGCGTGCGGCGGTGCGAACCTGTGATAAAGTATATTTTTTATCCCCATATGCGATGTTTTCCAACAATGTGCGGTTGAACAAAGACGGTTCCTGTGGGATGAATGTAATATTGTCCCGCAATGATATTTGGGTGACGTCTGCAATGTTTTGACCATCAAATAAAATTTCACCTGAATTGACATCGTACAATCGCATAAGCAAATTTACCAACGTTGTTTTGCCTGCACCGGATAATCCAACCAGTCCGACTTTTTCGCCCGGTTTGATTTTCAATGACAGGTTGTCTATAACTTTTTTCTTTTTATATTTAAACGAAATATTTTTGATTTCAATCCCGCCTGTGGAAAGTTTTAATTGTTTCGCATTTTCTTTGTCATAAATTGTTATAGGTTTTACCAGTTCGCTGTACGCTTGTTTTGCGTCCGCCAATCTTTGAACCAAAAGGCGGAATTTCGTAGTTAATGAATCTGCCATATTATTGATTTGATTGTTAATCACGGTTGCGTAAACAATTTCAGCCACAGAAAGTTGATTCAAAGAATATAAATATCCAAAAAGAATAATCAAAACGAATGTTGATAATATTCTGTAAATATCAGTTGGCAACCAAGATGTTATGTTAATAATATCAAAACGGATGCTTTTTTTAAGTTTATCTTCTCTTAACTTTGATAAAAATTTTTCTTCGTGTTTTGCACCAGCGAAAAGTTTAATAATTGGGAAGTTTGAAATACTGTCGGTTACTTTGCCCGAAAGCTCGCTGCTGACCTGTGATAATTCTTCGGATGCGGATTTGATTTTTTTGAACATAATACCGGTCCAAAGAATTCGCAATATCAACGAAGATAATATAATTATCCCAAGGTATACGTTTAATGTCGACAATAATGTTATGTTGATAATTAAAATCAAAACGATGTTTAAAAAAAACAAAAATTGCTCTGCGGAAAAACCTTTTAATATATACGATATCTGTGAAGTGATTTTCCCAGGGGACTGGTTTGTGTAAAAATTAAAAGATTGTTCGTTTATATAATTCGTAAATGTTTGGGAAACATGTTTTG
>CAYIZJ010000011.1:24187-25280 GCA_964368045.1 uncultured Muribaculaceae bacterium | reverse complement strand
TGGCGTCTTTTGAATCCAGTGTACCAACGACCGAAACAACATCTTCGACTGCGACAAATACTGCGGCGACCTCCACCGCAACCACGACTTCTGTAACCGTTGCACCTGGTCGGGTTGAAAAAATTCAAAACAAGACTTCTGTTTTTGATAATTTATTTAATTCAACAAACAGTGTTTCCAGCAATGCATTGGCCGATATGATTATGCAACAAAGACAGGCTTTGGATGCAGCGGCGGCAAATAACACAAATAATACAAACAACGTTTCGATTGCAACCCGTACCACAAATATATGCGACACCGAATTGCGGGAATGTATCCAGCGTGAATGCGATACGGATTATTCAAAATGCGAAATGGACACAATATCGAACTTTGATGCCCGATTGGCAAAATGTGGCAAAGTATCCGAATGTTCGAACAATGAATATAAAATGTTTTCGGCCGAAATAAAATCGGACAAAGACTTGGCTTTACAAATCGGCGGATATTCCAACACGGTCAGCTGTGGTGTTGAATATAATATGTGCATATCAAACGAATGCGGGATGGATTATTCGGGCTGTTTGGGACAATCGGCTGCAAATTTGGCTGTATCAAAATGTAAATCAATTGCGGACAAATGTAATAAATACGATACCGGTTTAACAAGCCGTTTTCAAAGCGTTATATCAACATTGCGTGTGGGTGCTGAAAAAGACATACAAAACGATGAATTAAGATTGTACGAATTACGTGATTTAATGAAATCCGAATGCAATCGTTTGGGTGCGATGTTTGACGAACGTTCATTGGATTGTGTTTATACGGTGAATTTATATGCGAATAATTCAACAACACCGGTATCATCACAGAAAATTTATGCGGGTGGTTCGTTTGATTGCACACCGGAATGGTTTGGATTGGATTTAACAACATATATGGATAATGCACTTCGTCTGGATAGAAATCAAGCATCCGCAACATCGTCGATGTTGGGTGCGGGATTGGGTATTGCAGGCGGTCTGGTCGCCAGTGGTGCGGTTACAGATGCGATAAAAGAAGCCCCAGCAAAAAAAGCTGAACGTGAAGCAAATCGTGCGGATAAAGATGC
>CAYIZJ010000011.1:21678-24087 GCA_964368045.1 uncultured Muribaculaceae bacterium | reverse complement strand
AAGAAGCCCCAGCAAAAAAAGCTGAACGTGAAGCAAATCGTGCGGATAAAGATGCCGAAAAAGCAGCCGACCAAGCAATAAAAGATGCGGAAAAAGAAGCCGATCAAAAAAAAAATTGTGAATCCGCCGGCGGCAAATGGGAAAACGGAAAATGCACCAGCAAAAATGAATTGAACAAGGCAGCTTGCACATCCCCAAATGTATGGCAAAAAAATAAATGTATGACCCCACAGGAAAAATGCGAAGATGACAAAGGCGAATGGCGTAATAACAGCTGTGTATCAAAACAAGATTTAAAAGACGAAGACAAAGCAAAAGACGCCGCCGACAAGGCAGCCAAAAATTTAAAAGATTGTGAATCCGCCGACGGCAAATGGGAAAATGGAAAATGCACCAGCAAAAAGGAATTGGACAAGGCGGCTTGTGAATCTCCGAATACATGGCAAAAAAATAAATGTATGACCCCACAGGAAAAATGCGAAGATGACAAAGGCGAATGGCGTAATAACAGCTGTGTATCAAAACAAGATTTAAAAGACGAAGACAAAGCAAAAGACGCCGCCGACAAGGCAGCCAAAAATTTAAAAGATTGTGAATCCGCCGACGGCAAATGGGAAAATGGAAAATGCACCAGCAAAAAGGAATTGGACAAGGCGGCTTGTGAATCTCCGAATACATGGCAAAAAAATAAATGTATGACCCCACAGGAAAAATGCGAAGATGACAAGGATATTTGGTATAATGGTGAATGCATAACAAAAAAAGAAGATTGCGAAAACAAAGGTGGCAAATGGAGCCTTATAAAAAATGAATGTGTTGATGCATATGAATACAGTCAATCCGATTTGGAAAGCGATGCCCAAGCATCACAAAAAAAAGTGATAAGCCGAACACCAAGCAGAACCACCAGAACGCCGGTATCAAACATGGATGCAAAAATGGATGATTTAACAGAACAAAGAACAGGAAAGGTCTCAAGCGGCAATTTGACCCAAGGCATATTAGGCGATCCAAATGCACGGGCAAAACACGAAGCATTACACCCACAAGACCCCATAGATGCTTCGATAAAAAACAACTATAACCCTGACGAACAAGAATTTATTGATGCGGTTCTTGATACAGATCCACGTAACAAGCTCGTAATAATAGATATATTAGACAAAGGAAACCTTTCAGACAAACGAATAAACGAAATACTTGGCGAAATCATTCCAGCAACTACTGATTACACTCTTACGCATAATGGCAAAGTATACTCTAATTAACAACAAAGGTATAAAATGTATAACAAAAAATTATTTTTAACCGGATTTATATTCGCAAGTCTTTTGATACTTGCCGCACCACACCCTGCTTTTGCAATTTTGACAGACTTTGCAAATCAAATGACAAATTCTTTCCGAGCAGAAACAAGAGCAATACCAACTTCGACAAGTGTCTCACAATCCGCCAGAACATCGCATTCGCAAACACAGATAAGCAATGTCAATTCTGGCACTACTTCTAATTCTGCCGCTCAAACCGGACAAAGAAACAATGCAAATCAATCCGAACAAACCGCAAACAAAGACACACAGTCTTTGTCGGATACTTTGGATAATTTTTCGGATGCCATCACAGTTGGGGCAACCGGTATCGGCGGCAGTATGATGGCCGCAGGTATCGCCGAACAAAATCAGGATGAATTGGCAAAATTAAAAGCCGCCGGAAACATTTCAACCATAAAATGTGGATATGGTTCGGTCCAAGATATCGCAATTGATACAATGGGAATTTCTTTGGACAATGGAAATGCTTTGATTGATTTATATGGCGAATATCAAACAATCGCAAACCGTGTTAAAAATTCCAAAGAATCATTGGGAATGTTACCAGGGATTGAATCCGAGGTCGTGTTTGACAAAGCGAATTCAGGACTGTATGACAATACAGGCAGCGGGGCAATAAACAAAAGCTTTGCCGCCGCTTCCGAATCCGTTCGTAATCCAACGGGTCAAAATGCCGAACAATTTCAATCACAACAGGATGAATCAGCAAAGCAAAAAACAACCGGTATGGTTGTTGGTGGTGCGGGATTATTATTCGGTGCCACATCCGATGTGTTAATTGATCAATTTATTAAAAAATAAAACACACAAACTATTTTAAATTAAATCATTGCGGATAATAAATTATTCGCAATTTTTTATAAAAAAACGTCGTCATTGCGAGGAGTGAAACGACGTGGCAATCTATTCATTACAAAACAAAGAGAACATCACGCTTCGTTCGTGATGACGAATAAGGGGACGTCATTGCGAGGGGCGATAGCGACGTGGCAATCTTATTACAACCACAAACAATCAGATCGCCACAGCACCAAAAGTGCTTCGCATTGACGATTTTGGTGGACTATATCTCAATGAC
>CAYIZJ010000011.1:14663-21578 GCA_964368045.1 uncultured Muribaculaceae bacterium | reverse complement strand
TTTAAAGATTATCACAGTATCATTAACACTTCATTATGGCGACTTGAACAAAGTAAATTAAATCGATAAAAAAAATCCCGCAATTGCGGGATTTTAATTTAATAATTCATTACCGAATCCAGTTCCCCTGGTTCTTGGGAAGTATATGGTCCGCTGACACCTGGATTATATGCAGATGTATCATTTGGATCAATTCCCATATCAGCAGATACTGTGTTACACAACGATGTTGTTGCAACGCATCCCTGACCCTGTACCTGACATGCACCGTCAACTATTCTTCCGGTTTTTACCTGTCTTGGTTTATAGTAAACCTGAGCATTTGCACAATCTGTTGCATTTACAATCGCACGACAAGCATTGTTCCAAGCAGTACAAGATGTAATACCCGATTCCAACAATACTGTTTCTGGCAAGTTCAAGTTCCATTTAACATAGAAGTTTTTCAAGCTGTCAATTGTATATGCTTTGTTCAAATCAACTTTATCCAATCCGTCACCAACACGACAGCTGATGTTATTTTTTTCAACAAAAGCAGTAATCGCAGTAGCAAGTCCAGCCGCACCAGCACCAATCGTTGCACCGATTGCGATGTTGCCGCCGCTTACTTTTTTATTGTTTTTACCGTCTGTGATAACATTGTCCAATTCGGTTACAAATGGTTCCAATTCTTCGATTTCTTTACCCATTGCTTCCGGTGTTATACAATCATTCGTTTTACCTTCACAATACAAATCATTCAAATAGCTAACATTTTTAAAACTGTATAATTTTTTATCGGACACTTCATTCTTTTCTAGCATGTCTTTTACAACATAGAATTTTGAATACATTTCCAACAAATTATTACATTCGGATCTGGACGTGCCTTTTTGGAAATCAAACCCATCTGGCATATATTTACCAAAAGTTCCTTTTTCCGCAGGCGTCATATCACGAAAGATACTGTTCATTTCGTTCAAGCTTTTTGCACTGCCGCAATCGAAACCTGTTTCTTTTTTAATTGCCGCACCGATTCCACCACCAAGTAAAATACCACCGGTAAATCCAACAGTTGCGACGTCGGCTGTGTTTCTTTTCAATGCGAACCCGAATAAATCTTTGTCACAAGTGAACGAAGATCCGGCAGGTTTCCATACTTCGGCCAAATTATCGTTACCCATCAAACCCCACAAAACTTCGTTTGAAATTTGTTCGTCTTTGTTATATGCAGCGACACGAACCAAGCATTCGCCAGTTGTTGCATCCCAACGTGCATAATAACCACGATTTCCATCAACTGTGCTGTCTTGGTTAACTGCCATACCCTGTGGATTCAATTTTGAATTGCCCAAGTTATTATAAGCATTAACACCTGTATTATATTCAGTTGTTACATTATCGCCACTGCCAACCGCAGCAAAAGAAGAACCGTAAACATTTCTGTCCAATAACAAGCAAGTATTTTCAGCTTGATTTGGTGTCAAACCGGTTTGTCTTAGCACAAATGAAAAATATGCTGGCTGAACTTCACGGGAATTAAAATCACCCCAAACATCGCCGCTGGAAAAATATAATTTTTGCCCTGCTTTGTCTGTGACGTTATCCATACAGTTTTCAATCTGTAAAGCACACAATCCCATACCATTGATAATTGACGCGCGAACTTCGGAATTAAACATATCGTTTAATCCATTTGGCAACGCCCCACCTTCGACACAGTTCAATATGTCTTTCATACAATTGTCGATTGTATATGTAACTGTTGTATCAGTCACTTCGTCCACAGTTGGCACACCGCTGACATTTCCGGTTGACCCTGTTGGAAAGCTAGGCATAGTTGGCATACGTGCAACATTTCCAGCAGCCCGAGAAGTCACAGCAGACACATCGCCCGTGAACCCTAAAGTCATTATCGAACCAAAGCCCGCCAATGATAAACCAATGATTTTAAATACGTTTCGCATATTTTCTCCCTAATAGTACTGTGTACATTGTATCACAAAAAAAAGATAAAAAAAAGCGAAAATTCATTTTTTCATTAAAAAACAATAATTTTATTTAAAAACTTGACAAAATAAATACTATTTACTATTATTTGTACAATGAATAAAGTCAAAGATTTTTTCAAAACGCTTGTAAATCCAGTTATCTGGACGATTTTTTATATTGGGGCCTTATTTTCAATTTTATATATTTTATTTGAATTTAATTTATTTTCGGGCTATCAATGGAACATTTTATTAAACGCTTCGTTAACTGGGCTTGCCGGATTTTGCTTTGGAGCCATAATGTTTGCGGCATTGCCTTTGTATTTGGCGACTTTGCGAATTGTTATCGTTAAAAAAGAATTCCCCGTTAATATTTGTTTTTGGAAAAGCACAATATTCAAACCAAAAAAAGTCGAAGAAAAAATCGAAGAAAAAAAAGAAGAAAAACCAGTCGACCCACTGGTTGAATTGCGACAAAAAGATATTCCTGATGAATTGATGAATAAATATTTGGAAATTAAAAACAATTCTTTTTTAATGGCACAATTTTCGGATGTTAAAAAAACCGAAACAAAGTCTGATAACGACACAGAAAAAAAAGAAATCATAACACCCGAAACCGTTGACAGCGACATTCCATTGGACTTTGATTTTGGCGATATGGATGCAAAATCAGACGACGCATTACCAGAATCCCCATTCCCAAAATTCCAAGATTTGTCATTTGACGAGCTTGATATCGACGATGAAGTGGACGATGAAGATGATGACGAAATCATTTCCAATGATACAATTGATAAATTATTCCAATCACCACACAATGTTGAACTGGCCGAATATTTGGAAAATAATGAAATTGAAAACACTTTTTTGAACGATGATGTTGTATTGGTAAACAATTTGGCGATTATTGTTCACGGTGATTCTGGATTTTGGGTTGCGGATGACGAAACTTGGTTTGCATCCGGTCGTGATAAACCATCCCCAATATCAATGATAAAAAAAATCGCAAAAAAATATAATAAAAAGCCTGCGATATATTTGGCGGAAAAAAATATCCAAGAAATCGAAAAAATGATTGCGAAATGGATTGGCCAAGACATCATTGTTCTTTACGAATTGGATGAGATTAAAAAATTATCCGAACAATAAATTCAAAAAGATCACCACGCTTCGCTCGTGGTGACGACAGATAAAAACTATGTTGTAATGGCGGATAAGAACTATGTCGCAATAATTACATGGGCGAATTATACCGAAATGACAACAACAAAAAAGCAACCAAATTCGGTTGCTTTTTTATCTTAGAATTGAATAACTTTACAGTCTTCAATTGGATCTCTCCACTCTTTACACTCTTTTCTACCCAATTTCGGTTTCTCGCAATTTTGAGTTGTTGTGCAAACAGTACATGTTAAATCTGCCCAACCAAAAGTACTTACTACTTTTTCTTTATAATTCCAAGAATTCGTGCTCTTAGAACCCGAAAGTTCCGAAGTCGAACCTTCTACCATATCTTCCATAGGATCTTCGGTAACTAGTTTACCCAAAAGATAAAATAAAGGATCAGAAGTTACAAGTGCCATTGCCACTGAAACAGAATTAGAATTTATAATTCCACCACTAGTTGTCCTTCCCGGTGTATCGGACATAGATTGTGTTTTCGCTTGCGGAATACTGATACAGCTAAGACGGGCATATTCACGACGTGCATCTTTTTCATTTTCATCGTTTATATCCGCAATTCTGACGCCCAACTCAACATAATCTTCGGACATTTGTTCCGTCAATTCTTCAAATTTTGCATCATAATTTTCAACAGCCATTTGTATAACTTTATTTGTCACCAATTCTTTGACCGAAGCGGTTAATTCTGGGAACCTAGCCTGATTACCCTCACCCAAAATCGTACCATTCATACCCTGTGTCGTACGACCAGACATACAATATTGAACCGTTGGATCGGATTCAATTGAACTGATTGCTGACGTAATTGTTTTTTGAATCAATCCGAATTCATTTTCAATTGCACTTTGTGCTTCGAACCCGTCTTCTAATGATGTTTTGTCCATATAGTCATCCATTTCTGTTATAACCCCTGGGGTTTCAACATTCAAATTCGACCAATAAATAATACCGGTTATAACACCCGCAACAGGGGTCACAGGATTACCACCACGTCCCAAATCAAAATCGGAAATTTGTGATATATTTGTGCGACATTGCGAATAATCAATTTGAGTACTTGTTGCCGAACCCGTATAGTCACAGATACGATATTCCAAACTGCCTGCACCGACATTTTCGCCAAATGCAAAAGAATTACAATTTTCGGTGGATCCACAAACTTTTATCATAGATGCATCCAAAGCAGCCTGACACTGGGCAAGGAAGCTATTATCAATATCCAGCATTATACCCTGAACCAATGTGGCAAGTTCTTCGTAAACATCGTCGCCCAATACATTTGTACCAACCGCCGCATCGGAATAAGATTCCTGACACGAAGTCAAACTTTCGGCTGGACACATACGAATAATCGTATCGGTATCCAATCCCACACAATTTGCATAATTATCGCCACATCTGTTTTCATCCGTTAAACATTCTTTGACCTGTGTTGTACACGCATCCACACGCATTGCGGCCAATCTGGAATATACGAAATCTAATATCAACGGTTCTGCCGCCACACACGGTTCAATTTCAACTTTACACAATGATTGTATTGCCTCTGGACGGCTTAGACATAAATCATATGAACCATCCGGATCGTTCGGGTCGATTGTATCCAAACAAGCTTTTTGAAAACAGGACGAAATATTTGAAATACAACTTGTTCGCAAATTTGATTCTGCAACCAATTCGGCAGTTTTTAATTGTGGGCCGACTTCACGTAAAAAAGTATCCCAAACCTGATCTTTGACTGCAACACACGAATCGGTAATATTCATACACAAAGGCTTTTTTGAATCCAAAGCATCAATTGTTGACGCATAAACGGATATTTTTGTATTTGCCCCTTCGATATCATACATTTGTGCATTTGAATATCCACCACCCGGTAATCTTGCATTTTCGGCCGCCGCAATTCCGACACAGTTTGTAAAATCGCTTCCGCAACCACCGGTTGTTGCCATACAGTTTTTAAATTGTACGGTACATTGCCCCAAATCCCATTTGTTTGCGGCCTGAATATTTACCAATGCCGCTTCACGAAGTGCCTTTTCAGCGGTCGCCAATTTTTCTTCACTGGCTGTTTTTTGTCTTTTTAATTCGTTTTCAAAAGCCGTGCAATCCGATTTAATATTTTGTGCATATAACAATTGCAACATATTAAATTCCGCCGAACATTCCGGAATTTGCCCCATACACAAAGGCAAAACAGCATTAAACAAAGCATCCCCCGACGTTTCCGCCAAAGTATCATAACCACTGGATGAATTACTGAACAAATCAGGTGTGGCTTGGAACATATAATCGGTATTCCATGCGGACATATCCAAAGATTTTCTTGGGCTTTCTCTTTCGCTTTCAGTTGAATAATTTGAAACAATTTCATTAACTGTATCGATTGTCATTTCGGCATCTTTGCCCATTTCCAAATATTCGACGCCTTCGGTTGCCATTTTGTAACTTTGAGCATCTAATTCTTGGATTTCATTTAATATATAATCTAAATCGGCCTTTTTATCGCTGCACGCACATCGGCCACCACTGACATTATCCAACATACAAAAAGAATCCATACAACCCTGGAATTTTTCCAAACAAACTTGGTTTATTGCAGTATTTGTTTGTGCAACATTTACCCCCGTACCATAATTTAAAACAGTTTGTTTCATACCAGCTGAACGTGCGGTATTAACATTCGTTGCAACCGTTGAATTTCCACGAACAGCACTGCGGGCGGTCGACACCGTTTTTGTCGTTGTCGGCACTGCACTGCGGGCGGTCGAAACATTACGTGGAACAATCGCCGCACTGCGGGCGGTTGATACCGTTTTTGTTGAACTGGCATTTGATGAAGTGGCACCAGTATTCGAAATCATTTTGTTCGAAGCCGATGGACGACTGGTTGCGGCATCCACAGAAAACCCGCACAAAACCAAGCCAAATACAGCAAACACCGACAGAAAAACATTCTTTTTCATATAAAATCCTTCATATATATAAGTTTATTTTATCACAAATCGTGTTAATAAAAAAGTTCAAAATTTCATTTATTAAAAAAGCCTTTGGAAAATATTTCCCAAAGGCTTTAAATTTTTCAGCTTTATTAAAAACTTATTCAGCTTTGTCAGCTTTGTCAGCTTTTTTTGCTTTTGCTGGTTTTTCTGTTTTTGGTGTATCAACAACAGCTTCTGGTGCAGCAACAACAGGTTTTGCAGCTTTTGCACTTTCGTCACGTTCAACGAATTCGATAATAGCCATAGGTGCAGCGTCACCATAACGAAATCCTGCTTTTAATACACGTGTATAACCACCATTTCTGTCTTTGAATCTTGGACCCAAAACAGTAAACAATTTTTTTACAGTCGCAGCATTTGTTCCGCCCAATTCAGCAGCAACAAGACGACGATTTGCAACGGTATCAACCTTTGCACGGGTAATCAATTTTTCAACAACTGAACGCAAATCTTTTGCTTTTGGCAAAGTTGTTTTAATTTGTTCACGTTCGATTAAGTTTTTTGCCAAGCCACGGAAAAGTGCTTTGCGGGCATTTGTATCACGGTTAAATGTACGTCCTGCTTTCATATGTCTCATTTTGCGCTCCTTTTATTTGTTGCAGCCCATTTTATCAATGGGATTTTTTTCAGACATTTTCTGTATCCTGAAAACATTTCCAGTAACACAGATTTATTTTGACGATTTGGGGATAAATTCCCCAAATCATCGGTTAATTATTATTTATACGGATCTTCGTATTTTTTTGCCAATTCAG
>CAYIZJ010000011.1:5194-14636 GCA_964368045.1 uncultured Muribaculaceae bacterium | reverse complement strand
CATCCATACCCAATCCCAATCCCATGGCTTCTAGTTGAACTTTGATTTCGTTCAAGCTTTTACGGCCAAAGTTAGGAGTTTTCAACATATCGCCTTCGGTTTTTTGAACCAATTCGCCCAACCAGTTAATTTTATCGTTTTTCAAACAGTTGTTTGCACGAACAGACAATTCTAATTCATCAACATGTTTCAATAATTTTGGATCGAATGCCAATTCGTCTTTTGCGGATTCTTCATCAGCAGACGCACTTAATTGAACTGGATCTTCGAAGTTAATAAATACAGTCAATTGGTCTGTCAAAATGCGGCTTGCAAAAGCGATTGCATCTTCTGGTGTTACTGAACCGTTTGTTTTAACAGTCAATTCCAATTTATCAAAGTCTGTGCTTTGTCCATGACGAGTTTCAGAAACAGAAGTTGAAACATTTAAAATTGGGGAAAAGATAGAATCCATAGGGATAACACCCAAAGGCAAATCATTATGGTTATTCGCAGGAACATATCCACGACCTGTACCCAAAACAATTTCCATATTCAATTCAGCATCTTTGTCCAAGTTGCAGATTTCTGCATCTGGGTTCATAATTTCTACGCCGCCTGTTGTTTCAATCATACCTGCTGTTACAACTGCTGGGCCTTTAACTTTTAAACTTGCTTTATGTTGACCTTCTGTCAAGGCTTTGAAATAAACGCCTTTCATATTTAAAACAATATCTGTTACATCTTCACGAACACCTGGAACGGTTGAAAATTCATGTTGAACGCCTTCGATTTTGATGTACAAAGGTGCGCATCCCTGAATAGAAGACAACAATACACGACGCAATGCGGTACCGATTGTCAAACCAAATCCTTTTTCCAAAGGTTCAGCGACCAAAGTTGCAATATTTGGGTTATGTTCATCTGCTTTGATATTCAATCTTTTTGGTTTAATCAAAGTCATCCAATTTTTTTCAATCATAGTATTTCTCCATATTTGGCTTAGTTTATTATTTTCACCATATCAGGTATGCGTCGTGTATTATTACACAAAGCCCAAGAATTCTATATCATTCATTACAAAAAGTCAAATAAAATATTAAAAAAATCCCCGTTTATTCAATGGGGATTGTTTTATTTATTTTATTATACCTTCTGGTTTAATCAACATTTGAAAAGCCGCAGTGATTTTTTCGGATTGCTGCAATACATTTGCGGCCTTGGCTTCTTCTGCCTCTTTGGCCAACTTCTTTCTTTTCAACTGTGCTTCGTCCAAAGCAGCATTTTGAAATACAACCAATGCGTATTTTATATCAGGAAAGCAACAAGCCGCAGCCAATTCAATCATATCCGACAAATCATTTATTCTGAATTTCATCAAATTCAATATACGTCTGGCGACAGTTTCATAACCTTTTATTATCGCTGTATTCATGGCGTCTTTTTTTGTCGCATAATCAATTCTTTCATCCAACACAAAAAATTCAACAATTTCCAAATTAGAATTCAAAACAGCCGTCTTTAAAGCTTCGGTTCTTTTTCTATTTGTAATGACCGCATCTTCGTTAAGCATTTTTAACAATTCGATATGCCCCCTGTTTACTGTCAAATTTACCAACGCTGAATTTTTATTCACATCCAAAAGCAATTTATTTTTTAACAGCTTTTGAAATAAAATCGGATTCATTTGTTCAGATTTCAATTCAGACATCGCACAAAAAGCTTCGTTTATAATTTGTTCTTTTAAACTTGAATCATTACAAAGTTTTTTAAATATTTTTGCATTTCCCAACACGGCCGCATGTACAGCCACTTTTTTTTCAAAAACAGGTAAAAGACCGGCCGTTTCTTTCAAGAATTCTACAACTTCTGGTTTGTTATTTTCTATGGCTATTTTCATAGCACGAAAATACGCATCCGAAGATAATTTTTCATCAACCGATAAAAATTTAATTGTTTTCATAATTCCATTCGCAGCAGCCGTTTCAAGAGATTTCGACATCCACGCTTTTGAAAACGTACCTTTTTTTAATGCTATTTTCATCAAACCAATGTGACCACCCAGTGCGGCACCACGAAAAACAGATTGATATTTCGAACTTGAAGTACTTTTTTGATTGAAATGTTCGACCAAATCATTATGCCCACCAGTTGCGGCAGCTTCCAAAGCTTTGTTATACCAAGTACTATATTTTTCAACGTTTATTTTCGGTTCGAAAAGATTGATACAATCCACCATCCCGTGTCTTGCGGCATATACCAACGCTTTGCCAAATTCATCGATGTTTAACATATTGGATGAAATTGCTTGTTTTACTTTTTCAATATCTTTTGTTTGTAAACCTTCTTTTAACAAGGCACGACTTTCAAATATATCTTTCATTATACGATTCCTTTTTGTATTTGGTTTTGATTAAAAAATCCTTTTTTTATCTTTTTTTCTTTATCCAAAAAAAGCATATATTCATACATTTTTTTATTTTTATTTTCGGCAAAGTTTATTATTTTGTCAAAAAACACCCATCCCAAATCAAAAGCGAAAAAATATTCAACAATTTGATATTGATTATTCTTTATTGCGATTTTAAGTATGGTGGCAATTTTTTTCAAATCTTTTTCGCCCTTACCCAATAAAATTTTTATTTGCGGCAAATTTCCAACCGCAGCCGATTTTTTCAAACATTTCAATTTTTCTTCGTCGGACGACGATTCCATCATATCAACCGAATTTGTATTTTTCATCAGTCCCAACGAAACTAAATCAACCGAACACTCTTTTTTTATTTCATCACTTATATTAAAATTGTTTAAAAATTCTATTTTTTTCGTATCTTTTGATTTCACAACAATCAAATAAGCTTCATTTATAGTGCTTTTATCTTTTACATATTCCATGTATTTTTGCAAAATTTCCATTTCGCATTTTTTTACATATTTTAAAAATTCGGAATTTTTTATGTCAACACTGACATTTTTTAAAAATAAATCCAAAAAATTAACATCTTGTTTTTTATAAATAACTTTGGATATCGATTGAATAATAAAAACAAACTTTTTATCTGTTTTTTCCATTTCGGATGTTAAAAATCTGTTTAACAAAGATTCAAATATTTGCGTATTCCCATTTTCAATGGCGATTGTGATAATATCCGAAAAAGAAATCGGACTTTTTAAAACATCCATTTTATTGAAATATTCAACCATTTTAATATGTCCGCTTTCAACAGATGTACGCAAAGCCACATATAACTGACGTTCTGTTAAACCATTTTCACAAAACCATTCAACAACATTAAAATGATTGTTTTCAACAGCCGCATAAAAAGATTTATTCTGTGTCGAAGAATCCAATTCAACGGGACGCTTTTTTAATTTTTCCAAAATTTCAATGGAACCCAATTTTCCTGCCAAAACAAATGCTCGCTTTACGGGTGTGTACGGATAATCAAGGAAAAAGCCATCCAATTTTTGTACGTCATTTTCACCTATTATTCCCAATAATTTTTCTTCTGGGGTTAATCGCATGATATAAATTCCTTTTCTATGACATAAAAAATATAATACAAATTTTTACAATGTCAAGTATTTTATAACATAAAAAACACCCCTTTTTTAATAGGGGTGTTTTTATTTATCTGCTCTTTTGATTGTTCAAAGAATCAAATTGATTTAAAACATTGTTATATTTTTCATCGACACTTTTTTCTTCGTTTTTCATAATATCAATTATTTGTTTATATTTTTGTTTTTCGCAATCTGTTTGGGCTTCCTGATATTTAAAATTCGCAATATCCAAATCAGAAATGCCGTATATAGTCATTACGCCAAATTTTGCACCATTTGCTTTTAAAATCTTTAATATTTCGATGTTCCCCGATTGAACCGCACAATAAGACGCAGTTTCACCACGAACATTTTCAAAATTTACATCAGCACCATTTTCGATTAAAAATTGAACTGCCATAACCTGATCTTTTAACGCGGCATTCATCAAAGCAGTAATACCCATCGTTGTATTCATTGCGTTTATATCCGCACCCAATTTTAAATATTTATCCATTTTTGATATCATACCATAACCTGCGGCTTCGATTAACTGATTATTATTATAATCTTTTGAATAATCATTTTGTTCGGTTTTAAAAACATTTTTATTATTGTTTTTATGCAAAGTTGCCTTTGCGGGTGTCCCGACAGTTGCACCAACAAACAATCCTGTAAACATCAGCTTTTTTATCGCATTTCTATAATTCATAAATAAATTCCTTTTTTCTATAATATAAATATCTCCGATATTTTCGGGGATTTTGTATTTTATTTTCTTTTACAGAACTTTCGAAGCCTGATTTTCATTTTCTGATACTTTATTTTTTGCTTCTTGATATTTTCTAACTGCTTCTCTGCTTGCCATTTCTTCTTCAACAAGTTTACGACAACGATTACCCAAAGCTTCTAATTCGGCTTGTTTTTTTCTGGCGGGTGCGGTAACAGGAATATCCATTTCATTCATCATATCAGCATGAATTTTCATACATTCATCCCATTCAGCCAAAATAACCAAAGTTTCTTCAAGACCTTTGATATCCAAATGATTTCTATACGATAATAAATTATTTCGTGTGTATATCATAAATTGTTCGTTTATACGTTTTCCTGTTTTTGATAAAAAGCTCATAGTAACCTCCTTGATTCTTAATTTTATCTAAGCTTATAAAAATAATATAGCACAAAAAAAAACAATGTCAAGTTTTTTTTAAACAATAAAAAATCCCCGATGTTTTCGGGGACTTTGTATTCGAATTCCAAATCTTAGTTACGACGAACTTTCTTTGGACGGCAACCATTGTGTGGAACACGGGTTGTGTCAGTAATAGATTGAACAATCAAACCAGCCGCAGATAAACCACGAACAGCTGATTCACGTCCCTGCCCGATACCACGCATCAGAACGTCAATTGTTTT
The DNA here is from genome assembly GCA_964368045.1 of uncultured Muribaculaceae bacterium. Classification (GTDB taxonomy): domain Bacteria; phylum Pseudomonadota; class Alphaproteobacteria; order Rs-D84; family Rs-D84; genus CAUTNA01. The sequence goes on along the minus strand of CAYIZJ010000011.1, from coordinate 9,695 downwards.
CATACCCATATCAGCAACTTTTTTACCGACTGCATCCGCAACAATAGTAGCAGCATAAGGTGTTGATTTTTTTGCACCTCTGAAATTGTTTGCCCCAGCAGTCGCCCATGCCAACACAGCACCGGATTGGTCTGTGATTGTGATTCTTGTGTTATTGTTTGTTGCAACGATATGTGCGATACCGTGTGCTACTTTTTTTACAACTTTCTTTTTATTTTTTGTAATTGCCATTTTTTTACCTTTTTAGATGTCTACGATTAACTGTCGTGTTAATCTCTACCTTGGATTATTATTTACCCTTTGTTGCGGACCCAGCAACAACAACACGTTTACCTTTACGGGTACGTGCGTTTGTTTTTGTTCTTTGTCCACGAACAGGCAAACGGTTACGGTGGCGGATGCCACGATTTGATTTCAAGTCTTGAAGACGTTTGATATTCATAGCAACATCACGACGAACGTCCCCTTCAACTTTGAAGTTTTGTTCGATGTAATTTGAAATGTTGATAATATCAGCGTCAGTCAAATCTTTTACACGCAAAGAATCTTTGAATTTCAAAGCTTTGCAAATTTGGGAAGATTTTGCTGGTCCAATACCGTGAATATATCGCAAAGCGATTTCAACGCGTTTTTCTGTTGGAATGTTCACACCTGCTATACGTGCCATATTCTATTTCCTTTTTTATTTTTTACGAATGCTTTTAACATTCTTTTTTTTTATTCGGGAATGATTTCCCTATTTTTAATTTCACTGAATCATTTTACATAAAATTCAGCAAAAGTCAAATTTGTTTTATTTCCGCAAATCAAAGATTAACGAAAACGTCCTTTTTTCTGTGTTTTTTTAATAACACCACCGTATTGTTTCGCAACCAAATAAGACTGAACTTGGTTCATAGTGTCTAAAACAACACCACCCACAATCAACAAGCTTGTTCCACCAATCGCAATAGGCATACCAAGATGGCTATTTAAAATAATTGGTAAAACACAAACAACTAACAGATACGAAACACCTATTGCTGTTGTTCTGGAAACAATACCATCCAGATGTTGAACAGTTTGTTCACCTGGTCTGACGCCTGGGATATATCCACCAGCATTTTTCAGGTTATTGCTTGTTTCTTCTGAATTGAATACCACCGCTGTTTGGAAATAAGCAAAGAAAGCAATTAACAAGCCAAACAATGCGATATAAGTCCAAGTACCATAAGTGAAGAAGCCTAAAACATTTTGCACAGCGACATTATCACTTTGAACAAATCTTTGAACAAAGGCTGGCATCATCATAATGGATGAAGCAAAAACAGGTCCCATAACCCCAGACATATTAACCTTTATCGGTAAATACGAAGCGTCGGTGTTTGCAACACCGTTTGCTGCGACTTGTCTTGGGTATAAAATCTGAATTCTGCGTTGTGATTGTTCAACAAAAGCAATCAATGCGATAACACCAACAACGAATGCAGCAATTAATGCAATCATTGCAGGTGAAATTTGTCCAACACTGCCCAATGAAACAACATTAGCCAATACACCCGGAACTTCTGCGATGATACCTGCAAAAATCAAAAGTGATGCACCCTGACCCAAACCACGTGCAGTGATTTGTTCAGCCAACCACATAACAAATACAGTTCCGCCCACAAGAGCAATGACAGCAGTCAATTCGAATGCAAACCCAGGGTTCACAACCGCAGAAACACCGTTTACAGGTGCCATAACGCTAAGACCTTTTACAATTGCCCAACCTTGGACAACGGCCAATAACACGGCCAAGTATCTGGTATATTGATTGATTTTAACACGTCCGGATTCACCTTCTTTGCGTAAATCACCCAATGATTTGCTTGTTGCGGATAATAATTGAATAACAATCGATGCTGAAATATAAGGGAAAATGTTCAAAGCCAAAACAGACATTCTGGATAAAGAACCGCCTGAAAACATATCGAACATACCCAACATTCCACCCTGGGATGAATCAAACAAGTGCAATACAGCACTGGCGTTCACACCCGGCAATGGAATAAAAGACCCAATACGGTAAACCAAAAGTGCACCCAGCGTAAATAATATACGTTTCTGCAAATCAGAAAGTCCGTGAAAAAAGTCTTTTATAAATTTCATATCTATCTTCTTAAATTATTATAATTATTTTGCGTTAATTTCGCCACCGGCTTTTACGATTGCAACTTCTGCAGCTTTTGACCATTTTGTTGCAACAATTTTAACAGCAGTTTTAATTTCGCCTTTTGCCAAAATTTTCAAACCAGATAATTTGCGGTTGATAATTTTTGCATCCAACAAAGTATCAATTGTGATAACTTCGTTTGCGTTAATTTTGCCCGATGCGATGAATTTTTCGATATCTGCCAAGTTAACAGTTACGAATTCAACAGCAAATGGATTTGTAAATCCAAATTTTCTGAAACGACGGAAAATCGGAGTTTGTCCACCTTGGAAAATAGATTGGTTTCTTGAACCTGATCTTGCTCTTTGTCCTTTGTGTCCACGACCCGCAGTTTTACCATAACCAGATGCCATACCACGCCCAACACGTTTGATACTTTTTCTTGCACCTAAATTGTCCATCAATGCATTTAATTTCATTTTTTTATTCCTATGTTTTTATATCAATAAAGATATAATTTTTTGTCGCATATAAATATTATATTATTTACATACTCGGTTTAATATTTAACTTAGTCGACGATTTGAATCAAGTGAGCGATTTTAGCAATCATTCCACGAACAGATTCTGTATCTTTAAGTTCTTTTACTCGGTTGATTTTTCCCAATCCCAAGGCTTTCATAATTTTAACCTGAGATTCTGGACGACCAATCGTGCTTTTTATTTGTTTAACAGTTATTGTAGACATTACATTACCTTTCAATATTTCGGTTTATTATTCTGCAACTTCGTCAGTTGTTTTTTTGCCATCACGACCAGCGATGATTTCACCAACTGTTTTGCCACGACGTGCAGCAACAGTTTTAGGAGAATTCATTTTTTCGAAAGCGTTAAAAGCAGCGCGGATCATATTGTTTGGATTGTTTGAACCCTGTGATTTTACAACCACGTCTTGGATACCCAAACATTCAAACACAGCGCGCAAAGCACCACCTGCAATAATACCGGTACCTGGAATAGCTGAACGAACAACTAATTTACTTGCCCCGTATTTTGAAACAATATCATGGTGTAATGTGCGTCCTTCTTTCATAGGGACTCTGACCATTTTTGCTTTTGCAGCTTTTGTTGCTTTTTGAACAGCTGATTGCACTTCCAGTGCTTTACCTTTACCAAAACCAACACGACCTGCTTTGTCTCCGACCACAACTAATGCGGAAAAAGACATATTGGTTCCACCTTTTACAGCTTTGGACACACGGTTAATAGAAACTAATTTATCAACCAAGTTATCCGTCTGTAATTTTTTATCATCAAAACGTGCCATATTTATGCTCCTTAAATCTTAATTCCGCCAGTGCGTAATGCTTCGCACAAAGCTTTAACTCGACCATGATAACGATATCCGCCACGATCAAAATAACAATTTTCAATTAACTTTGCTTTGACCAAACGTTCCGCAAAAGTTTTACCGACAATTTCAGCCCCAGCTACATTCCAGCCTTTACCAGAAAAGCTTTTTTCTTTTGAAGAAGCAAAAGCAAGTGTATGACCTTTTACATCGTCAATTGCTTGGACTTCGATATGACGTCCTGAACGGAAAACAGACAATCTGATTTTTTCAGGATTTTTTCTTTTCAAGGCGCCTCTGTTAATCAGTTTGCGTCTTTCAGTTGTAGATAAATGTTTTAACATTTTATTTCCTTTTTTTTATCCCCGTAACAGCGGGGATTTTACATCTACTGTTTATTATTTCTTTTTGCCTTCTTTACGACGGACTTTTTGTCCTTTATAGAAGACGCCTTTTCCTTTATAAGGATCGGCTTTACGAACTTTGCAAATTTGATCTGCGAATTTACCTACCAAGCATTTTACTGTAAATTCTGTTGGTGCAGCGCCCATTTCAACTGTCAAACCAGCTGGGATGTTCAAATTAACATCATGGGAATAACCAACAATCAATACTAACACATCACCTTTGACAGATGCTTTATAACCAACACCTTTCATATAGATTTCTTTTGAAAATCCTTCTGTGACGCCACTGATAGCGTTTGCGATATTACGAGCCATTGTACCCCACATAGCACGAGAATCTTTATCATTTTCGTTTTTTGGGATTACGCTAACTGCTGTATCGGATATTTTGATATCGACCAGGCCTGCGTTTTTAGTTGTCAATGACAATTTCAATTCGCCTTTTGGACCTTTAACGACAAGTTCTTTACCAGTGTTTTCAATTGAAACACCGTTTTTAATTTCGACTGGATATTTTCCTGCGCGTGACATAACTTTTGCTCCTTGCTAAATTTTTGGTTGTATTATACTACTTTACACAACACTTCACCACCAACGTTCATCAAGCGA
>CAYIZJ010000011.1:0-5184 GCA_964368045.1 uncultured Muribaculaceae bacterium | reverse complement strand
AGCCTTGTGGTCTGTCATAACTCCGTTTGGAGTAGACACAATGGAAATACCCAAACCGTTTAATACTTTTGGCATTTTAACACAACCGGAATAAACACGGCGACCAGGTTTTGAAACAACTGATATTTCTTGGATTGCCCCGTTACCGCCAACATATTTCAAATCAACAGTTAGATTTGAACGTTTGTCGTCCAGTTCAACTTTACGAAAGTCTGTGATATAGCCTTCATCTTTTAATACTGTCAATACTGCTGCACGCAATTTGCTGTTTGGCATTGACACGCTTTCTTTACCTGCATTTTGTCCGTTACGGATGCGGGTTAACATATCCCCTATTGGGTGTGATAATGACATCTTTTGCTCCTTATTATTTTTTTAAGCAATTTTTTTTAAAGCCTTTATATTCAAGTAAACTTTATATAATGGCTTTATTTACAAATTCAACTGCATTGTCCACAGTTGACGTTTATTTTACCAGCTGGATTTACGAACCCCTGGTAATTTTCCTTCGGACGCCAAAGTTCTTAACTGTTGACGGCACAAACCAAAGAATCTTGAAAAACCACGGGAACGTCCTGTGATTGTACAACGATTACGCAATCTTGTTGGATTTGAATTTCTTGGCATTTTTGCCATTTTTTTCATAGCGTCGATTCTTTCTTCTGGTGTTGAATTAACAGACATTTTTTCTTTGATTGCAGCACGCTTAGCAGCATGTTTTTCAACCATTTTTACGCGTCTTGCTTGTTTTTCAACCAATGCTTTTTTTGCCATTTTGTTTCCTTATATTTATTTCAATACCAACGGCAAGCCGATTTTAGTCAGCAATGCACGTGCTTCGTCATCATTTTTCGCAGTTGTTGCAATAACAACGTCCATACCTGTAATAGCTTCGATTTTATCGATTGAAATTTCAGGAAAGATTAGATGTTCTTTTATACCAAATGCATAGTTTCCACGTCCATCAAATTTTGATTTTGACAAACCTTGGAAGTCTTTTACACGTGGCAAAGCAACTGTTATCAATTTATCCAAGAAGTCATACATTCTTTTACCACGCAATGTAACTTTTGTACCAATAGCTTGGCCTTGACGCAGTCTGTATGTAGCAATTGATTTTTTTGCTTTTGTTATAACTGGTTTTTGTGCTGCGATCGCAGTTAAATCTGCGACTGCGGTTTCTAATTTCTTTTTATCTGAAACAGCTGAACCAACACCCATGTTTAAAACGATTTTTTCCAAACGTGGTACGGCCAAATTATTTTTATATCCGAATTCAGTTTTCAATTCTGGAATAACTTTTGTTTCATAAAATTCGCGCAATCTGCTTTGCATTTTTATTTTCCTTATTTTAGTGTCCCCGTAACAGCGGGAACGGATTTTTATTCTTATATTTCAGAACCAGATTTTTGAGCCACACGGATTTTTTTACCTGCTTCAACTTTATATCCAACACGTGTTGGTTTTTTAGTTTTTGGGTCAATCAGTGCAACATTTGAAACATGCACAGGTGCTTCACGGTCAATAATATGCCCTGCTTTTTCCTGTGTAGGTTTGATATGCCATTTGCGACGGTTTACACCTTCGACAACAACACGAGATTCTGTAGGACGAGCTTCAAGTACTTTACCTTTTACGCCCTTGTATTTTCCTGAAATCACAACGACTTCGTCGCCTTTTTTAATTTTCATGTCTATACCTTTTATTTATTATATAACTTCTGGTGCCAAAGACACGATTTTTTGCACATCGTATTTACGACGGGTTTCACGAGCAATTGGTCCAAAGATACGTGTTCCAATTGGTTCAAAATTGTTTTTGTTAATCAAAACAACTGCATTATCGTCAAAACGGATAATTGACCCGTCGGCACGTTTTACAGGGAATTTTGTGCGAACGATAATAGCACGTTGCACTGTACCTTTTTGAACTTTACCACGTGGAATTGCTTCTTTGATAGCAACCACAATTTTATCACCGACTGATGCATAACGGCGGTGTGAACCACCCAAAACTTTGATACACATAGCGCGACGAGCACCAGAGTTATCAGCAACTGTCATAATTGTTTCTGTTTGAATCATAACTATTTTCCTTGTCCTGCGAATTGGGCCATCCCCAACCGCTTTGTTTCACGGGTTTCGACTGTTTGATATTCTACACTATCAAACCTCAAAAAACCACTATTATTTTTAAATTATCTTATTCGGATAATTCAACGTTGTTATCTTTTGAAACACCAACACGACCTTTTACAACCCAAGATTTAGTTTTGGATATAGGGCGGTGTTCTTCGATTGCAACAATTTCACCAACTTTATATTCATTGGCTTCATCGTGTGCTTTGTATTTTTTGTTTTGTTTAACAAACTTTCCATACAAAGGATGACGAAAACGGCGTTCTACTTCTACAACCACTGTTTTGTCACTTGCTGAACTGGTTACAGTTCCTTGCAGTATACGTCTTGGCATAATACTATCTCTTTTTTTTTATCCCATTTTATTGGGCGTTAACCTTAACTTTTTTTACGCTGCGTTTAATTTTGTTTTAACGCGTGCAATTTCACGACGAGTCTTACGAATAACATCAGTTTTTGGCAATTGGCCAACTGCATGTTGGAAACGTTGATTCATCGCATCTTTTTTCAAGACTACCAGTTTACTTTGTAAAGCTTCCTTTGTCAAAGAATTTATTTCTGATGTCTTTTTTTCTTTTTTTTCTGGCATAATTATTACCTTCTGCTTTATATTAGTTAGCTTTACGTTCGACAACTTTTGTTTTAACTGGCAATTTTGCTGACGCCAAAGCAAAAGCTTGGTGTGCAATTTCAGGTTTTACCCCTTCCAATTCGAACATAATGCGTCCTGGTTTAACACGACAAATCCAATATTCCACTGCCCCTTTACCTTTACCCATACGCACTTCGGCTGGTTTTTTGGTAACAGGAACGTCTGGAAATATACGAATCCATAATTTACCCATACGTTTCATATGTCTTGTGATAGAACGTCTTGCTGCTTCGATTTGACGAGCAGATACACGTTCTGGTGTCATTGCTTTCAACCCATACGAGCCGAATGCAAGTTCGCTTCCACCTTTTGCAACACCATGGATACGACCCTTGTGTTGTTTGCGAAATTTTGTTTTCTTTGGCATTAACATTGTATTCTTCCTTTTGTCGCAAATCTATTATTTAGGCTTTCTTTCACTGCTGCCCGCATATTCTGCTGGACGTGCCATTTCTGACGCCAATTTATCTTTGTTTACCACGTCACCTGTGTAAATCCATACTTTTACACCGATAACACCATAAGTTGTTTTTGCTTGGATTGATGCATAATCGATATCAGCACGCAAAGTATGTAATGGAATACGACCTTCACGAATTTGTTCTGATCTTGCGATTTCAGCACCATTCAAACGACCTGAACACATTACTTTGATTCCCAAAGCACCTGCTTTTTGAGCATTTTGAACAGCTTTTTTCATAGCACGTTTAAAAGATACACGACCTTCGATTTGTTGTGCGATGCCTTGTGCAGTCAATTGAGCATTCAAATCAGGACGACGAACTTCGAAAATGTTAACAACAACTTGATCATTTTTAACCAATTTTTTGATTTCATTTCTCAAAGTTTCGATATCAGAACCATTTTTTCCGATAATCATACCAGGTCTGGATGTGTTGATTGTAACAACTACTTTTTTCGAAAAGCGTTCGATTACAACTTTTGCTAATCCTGCTTTTTTAAGTTTTTTTTCTACAAACTTGCGGATTTTGACATCTTCTGCCAATAAGCCAGCATATTCTTTTTTACCAGCGATCCAACGTGAATCCGTAACTTTATTTATAAATTCACGCAATGAAATCGGGTTTACTTTTTGTCCCATAACTTTACTCCGTTATTTTTTTTTGTTGGCTGTTGGTGCAACACCAGATTCAAGGATAATTGTCAAATTTGAAAACGGTTTCAAAATACGACGAGCTTGTCCCATTTTTGCTGGCATAATACTTTTCATAGTCAAAGCTTTACCGCACCAAATTTCTTTGATGTATAAAGTTTCAACTGGCAATTTTTTGTTATTTTCTGCATTCGCAACTGCTGATAACAAAGTTTTCAAAACTTCACCAGCAACACGTTTTTTAGAAAATTTCAAGACATCAACTGCACGGTCAACCGGCAGATTGCGAACCTGATCAATGACCAAGCCCAATTTTTGATGGCTGACGCGAATCATTTTATTAAATGCGCGGGCCTGATTGTCTTTTATTCCATATCTTGTTGTCATAATACTTACCTTCATAAATTCTTGAACCTATATGATTCAATCAGTTATTATTTTTTACCAGCTTTTTTATTTGCTGCGTGTCCCTTGTATGTTCTTGTTGGGGAAAATTCACCCAATTTATGTCCAATCATATCTTCTACGATTGATACAGGGATAAATTTGTGACCATTGTGAACTTCAAAGGTTAATCCAACCATAGAAGGAACAATTGTGCTTCCACGGGCCCAAGTTTTAATTGGTTTACGGTCGTTGTTTTCATTCGCACGTGCTGCTTTTTTCAAAACAGATGGATGAACAAATGGACCTTTCCAAACTGAACGTGACATTATTTTATCCTTTTATTATTTCTTGGCCAAATGTCTGCTACGGATTATCATCTTTGCAGTGCGTTTATTTGAACGAGTACGATATCCCTTAGATGGAATACCTGTTGGTGATACTGGTGTGTGACCTTTTGAGTGTCCGTTACCACCACCCATTGGATGGTCAACCGGATTCATCGCCATACCACGTACGGATGGGCGAACACCCAACCAACGTTTACGACCAGCTTTACCCAAGTTAACATTACGTTGATCTGGGTTTGAAACACTACCAACTGTTGCACGACATTCTGAATGAACTTTGCGTAATTCACCGCTGTTCATTTTAATCTGTGCATAAACACCGTCTTTACCCATAAGTTGAGCATAACAACCAGCACTACGAGCCAATTGTCCACCAGCACCTGGTTTCAATTCAACGTTATGAATAATTGTACCGATTGGCATATTTTTCAAAGGCATCGCATTACCCGGTTTGATATCTTCACGGTTGCTGGAAATAACAACATCCCCTACTTTTAAATCACGTGGTGCGATGATATACGATTTTACGCCGTCTTTATATTCAAT
>CAYIZJ010000010.1:9246-25491 GCA_964368045.1 uncultured Muribaculaceae bacterium | reverse complement strand
TTTTAAATTAAAATTGTTTGTTTTCTTTGATTTATCCAGTTTGTAAATCAAAAACAGTGCAATAATTGATACTATTAAATATAAAGAATTTATCATTTTTTATCCTTTTGATTATATATTTGTTTCGCATGTGTATTCATAATCATATGGCAATTCGGTTATGTTGCCAGCAAGTGCATCGATTAAAATCGGAATCACACCGAAAAATATCCCTGGGAATATATCCAGAATCACAGCGGATGTATTTAATTCGGTTTGAATCACGGGGTGATTACATTCGGCACCAGCACTGGTTAATGTGATGTCCCCGTCATTTTTAATTGTTTTGGTTGATTGTGCGGGTACTTTGATTGTTCCCATTGAACCTGTTGCGGTTAATGTATATGCAGAATTGTTTGTGATTTCGACTTTGTCATTGGCACCTGTGATAAGTGTTCCGCATGCGGTCAAAAGTGTTAAAGGCAGCATTAAAGTAAATATTGTTTTCATTTTTATCATCCTTTTCTTATTGTGTTATTTGTTTTATTTTTTTATAATACATTTATGAAAAAATTACCAGACTTATTTATACAATCAGAATATCAGGACTTGGTTAATAAAATCAAGGAATGGGACACGGCTTATCATACAATGGATGCACCAATTGTTGATGATGCAACATATGACAAGGCAAAAAGACGGGCCCGTGAACTGGAATCTTTATATCCAGATTTGATTGCGGGCGGTCAGGCAATCGGCGACAAAGTCGGGGCAGAGGTATCCAAAGACTTTAAATCATATAATCATCAAACACCGATGTTATCCATTTCGGACGTGTTCGATAAATCCCAAGTTTCCGACTGGGTCAAAAGAATCAAAGACGCCTTTCCGATGTTCATAGAATTAAAGGTCGACGGGGTATCATTTTCCGCACGTTATGAAAATGGCGTTTTGGTGTCGGCTTTGACACGGGGCAGCGGGACGGTTGGTGAAGACATAACCGCAAATATTAAAACTATATCCGATATACCGCATAAATTAACAGGTGATTATCCAGATGTTATAGATATTCGTGGCGAAGTTTATATGGCACGCAAAGATTTTTTCGCATTAAACCAAGTCGCCGAACAATTTGGTGGTAAAAAACTGGCGAACCCACGAAATGCGGCCGCTGGTTCGCTTCGACAATTGAACCCAGAAATAACAAAGAGCCGTCGCTTGTCGGCATTTGCTTATACCTATGGTTATGTATCAAATCGTAACTGGGTCAGTCAATCAGAATATATCGATAAATTAGAAAGCTGGGGATTTAAAACAACCAAGCAATGGACAGCCGTTGTAAATAGTGTTTCAGAAATTCAGGACTTTTATGAAAGCACTGGGTTAATTCGTTCCGAAATCCCGTTTGATATAGACGGATTGGTTATAAAGGTTGACGACATAGACACACAGGAAAAACTGGGATCGACCGCACACAGTCCCCGTTGGGAAGTCGCATATAAATTCCCAGCCGAACAGGGGGTGACTGTATTAAAAGACATAACAATCCAAGTGGGGCGGACGGGCGTATTAACCCCCGTTGCGGAATTAGAGCCTATAAACATAGGTGGTGTTGTTGTGTCACGGGCGACATTACATAATGCGGATGAAATATCCAGAAAGTCTTTGAACATCGGGGACAAGGTAATTGTACAAAGGGCGGGTGATGTTATCCCACAAATTGTATCGGTTGCGGAACGTGGTGAAAACGCTGTGCCTTATGTATTTCCACAGAATTGTCCGGTGTGCGGTGGCGAAGTCGTTCAAATGTCGGGTCAGGTCGCCAAAAGATGTATAAATTCAATCAGTTGTTCGGCACAATTGTCGGCGGAATTGGAACACTTTGTTTCCCGCAAAGGTTTTGATATCGAAGGCTTGGGCGAAAAGCAAATTGAAATGTTTATCAAGCTGGAATGGTTGAAAACCCCTGCGGATATTTTCCGACTGCTGGAAAAATACGGAAATGAATTAAAGAAAATGGATGGGTTTGGTGAAAAATCCGTTGCGAATTTGGAAAAGTCAATATCGAATGCAAAAAATATTGAATTACATAAATTTATATATGCGCTGGGTATACCAGAGGTCGGAAATGTAACGGCAAAATCTTTGGCAAATAATTTGGGAACTTTGCAAAATTTACGGGAAACACCCGATTGGAAATTAAAACAAATCGATGGTATTGGTGATGTTATGGCGGGGCAGATTGCGGACTTTTTCGGGGATGGGCATAATGCGGCTGTAATCGATGATTTATTACAATATGTTAATATTCAAAATCCAATTGCGGTTGAATTAAAAGAAAATGAAAATATCACAGGTAAAAAATTCGTGATAACTGGGACTTTGTCACAATATACCCGTGATGGGGTCAAAGAAATTCTGGAATCATTCGGTGGTATCGTACAGGGGGCTGTATCCGCAAAAACAGATGTTTTAATTGCTGGTGAATCTGCGGGGTCGAAATTAGCAAAGGCGACCGAATTAAATATACCCGTATGGTCGGAATCCGATTTTATGGAAAAAATAAAATAAAAAACGCCCGTTTGGGCGTTTTTTTTAAATCAAATCATTTGTGATTTAGAATTTATAGCTTGCCCCAAAGAACACATCTGTGCTTTTAAAATATGCTTTGTGCGCACCGGCTTCGACTGCACCATAATCTTGGTATTTAACACCCATATTCAAATCCAGATAATCATTTACAATTACATTCATACCAACTTTGATAGCGTATGTAAAATCGAAATTTGAATCAAGGTTTACATCGCCGGACAAATCGTTCAATGATGTTCCCAAACCAATTCCAACATATGGTTGGTATTGGTTTGCCAGTGTTGTATAAAAATATCCGTTTACCATTGCGGTATAGTTATCGAAATAAAGTTCATCATCAGGTTCTATAAATAAAAATTCCGATGTTTTTGCACCCAATTCAATGCTGGTTTTGAACCATTCATTGATAACACGACCATATTCAACTGAACCGCCGATTTCCAATCTGTTATCTTTTGCATTATCTGAAAACTGAAATATCGATGATGGCAAAACGTTCAAAGATACAAATTGATTTTTTTCCATTGCATTTGCGGATGCAAATGGGATGATTGTGCAAATCGCTGATAATAAAGCTATTTTTTTCATAGTGAAGACTCCTTTTGTATTTGTTCCTTCGATTTATATTATCGTTTATGATGTTTATCCTGTCAAGGCGATTTGTTTTTCTTGAATCTTTTTGACCGATGTTCTATGATATGCCCCAAAGAAGGGAAAAGGAACGGAAAAGAAATATGTTCTTTAAGAAAAAAAAGCAACCAGAAACAGAAATAAAAAAAATCCCATTTAAAAAAAGATTTTTTAAGTTTTTGACCAATTTGATTTTGTTGGCTGTAACTGTTGGGGTGTCGCTGATTGCTGTATATGTTTTAATAATATTTATTTCAATGCCGCCGCTGGATTCTGTATTAAAAGAAACCAGACTGCCATCTATTACTTATTTGGATAAAAATGGGGACGAAATCCGCAGTTCGAATAAAATTATGGGAACACCTGTTACCGTTTACAGTCTGCCCCCATATGTCTGGCAGGCAATCGTTTCAATCGAAGACAAAAGATTCTTTGATCATGGACCAATTGACCCACGGGGATTAACACGTGCGATATTTACTAATCTGGCAAAGGGTAAAGTCGCCGCAGGTGGGTCAACTATTACACAGCAAACCGCAAAAAATATATTTTTAACCCGTGAAAAAAGACTTTCCCGTAAAGTCCAAGAGCTTATACTGGCGTACTGGTTAGAAGACAGGTTTGATAAAAACCAAATACTGGATTTATATATGAACCGTGTATCATTGGTTGGGGGATTGCGGGGGATTGATGCCGCATCACGTTTATTGTTCGGGGTAAGTGCGGATAAAATGACAATTGCCCAATCGGCACAAATTGCTGCTATGTTAAAGGCACCAACAACATATAGTCCACTATTAAACCCAGATAAAAATATAGCACGTGCCAGATTGGTGTTAAAAGAAATGGTTCGTCAGGGTTATATATCTTTGAATGATGCCCGTATTGCGGCAAAACAGCTGGGGCCAGCAAAAAGAATGACTGATACCAATTTATACAGATACTGGACGGATTATGTATTGGATGAAGTAAAGTCAACCATAGGCAACCCAACAACCGATATCAAAGTTTATACAACACTGGACTCTGAATACCAAGATAGTATATCCGATATTATTGAAAACAAAAGCGGCGATTATCAGGGGGCAGCGATTGCAATGGATAAAGACGGGGCATTAAGTGTAATGGTTGGCGGTAAAAATTATCAGGACAGTCAATTCAATCGAACATTGGCATTGCGACAACCGGGCAGTACGTTTAAATCGGTTGTTTATTTAGTTGCGCTGGAAAATGGATATACCCCACAGGATGTTGTAACAGATACAAAGTTTGCAATCGGCGATTACAGTCCCGATAATTATAACCAAAGATATTATGGGCAAATCAGTTTGGCAACAGCATTTGCAAAAAGTGTAAATTCAATCCCATTGCAATTAACCAAAGAATTCGGAATCGACGAAGTTTTAAATATGACCGCACGACTGGGGGGGGGCGGTGATTTGCGTCGTGAATATTCAACTGTGTTGGGGTCGTCTGAAATGAGCTTGTTGGGATTAACGACGATGTACAATGTTGTTTGGAATGATGGGCAATCTGTGCGACCGTATTCAATTGCAAAAATAACAGATTTGAAAAATCGTGTAATTTTCGAACGAAATCCGTCCGAACCGTTACAAGTTTTAAATCCGATAACGGTTGATTATATGAAAGGTATGTTAAAAGACGTTGTAAAATCCGGCACCGGAAAGCGGGCAAATGCACAAAATGTTATTGGCGGGAAAACAGGAACCAGTAATCAAAATAGGGATGCTTGGTTTATTGGTGCAACAGATGATATGACTTTGGGGGTTTGGGTTGGTAATGACGATTTCACCCCTATGAAAAACGATGTTGTTGGTGGGACTTTGCCAGCCGAAATTTTCAGGAATTCAATCCGTTTAAAATAGTTTTTTTTTTATCGGATTTGTGATATAATGCAATTATGAAAATAAAAAAAATAGCTATTTTATCTATGTGTATGGCCTTGACCGCTTTGCCTGCAAATGCAAATTGGCAGTATACTAAGTATAAAAATTCAGATTCTGGTGCCTATAAAGATGATGGCGGTAGATTAACTTTGTCTTTGCGTGGTGGGGCTTCGATGGGAAGTTCCGGTATGGAAAATAAATTGGGTGCATTGGACGCTTATTATTATCAATTTGGTTCGGGCGATGCTGTTGCGTCTGCTTTGTTTTGTATAAATAATCCATCGGCTTGTTCGGCCGACCCTGTGGCGTCGGGCAATTTGGGTGACTTGGCGGTTGTAAACGATTTTTCCAGTACGTCATTTGTTGCGGGCGTTGGTATTGGGTGGACTATGCCAAATTCTCCACAGTGGCGTGTTGAATTGGGATGGGATACAGTTTTGGAATCCGAATATAATGCCGCACCAATGTTCAGTGGCGAAGTTCCTTTGTACGCCGGCGGCAGCGTTCCTGTCGAAAGCACAGGGGTGACTTCTTCGATGTCCACAACAGTTGTAAGTGTTATGGGATATTATGATTTTTATGATGGAATTGAAAAACCGATGGGACAATTGATTCCGTATGTTGGTATTGGTGCCGGATATGCAGATTCTGTGACCGAATTGATTTTGTCCGATTTGTATGGTGATTTGTCAATCGATGCGGATATGGGTAATTATGGCGATCGTGATTCTGTTACAGGTTTGATTACTTTTGATAAATCCGAAAAGAACACAGTAAATGTAGCCGCATTGGGTGCGGTTGGTTTTTCGTATGGAATTATGGAAAATACTTTTTTTGATATGTCCGTTCGTGTGATGTACGTCCCAGAAGTCGAATGGAGTCTGGTTAACGAAGAAATCGATAAAGAGCGGGATATATTTAGTGCAAAAGGCCTGTTGTATACAAACTTTATGGTCGGGGTCAGATTTGAATTTTAAAACAAAACCGCAATTATTGCGGTTTTTTTTATTTGTTTTTATGCCCCATATTTGCCACGGTTGATATATCTGTATGATAATGCTTCGGTTAAATCGGCAATTTCTATTTCATCAGAATTTCTTAAATCCGCAATGGTTCGTGCCAAACGTTTTATTCGATTATATCCACGGGCGGATAAATTCATTTTAATTGCCGCATTGTTTAAAAATTCTGTTAACGTTTCATTTAAATTTATATGCAAATCCATTTCAGCCCCATCCAACATAGAATTAGGTTTACCCTGACGGGCAATTTGTTTATTTCGTGCGATTGTAACACGGGCTTTGATTGTTTCGCTGGATTCGCCGACGGGGATGTCTGATTTATTCATATCCCATGGATTTATAGCATCAACGTCAACGTGCAAATCAATTCTGTCCAATAAAGGACCCGAAATCTTGTTTTGATAATTTTCAGCACATCTGGGGGCCCGTGAACAAGACATCGCAGGATTTCCCAAATGACCACATGGGCATGGGTTCATCGCAGCAATCAATTGGAATTTTGCGGGATAAGTTGCGTTTCTTTTGACACGGGAAATCATAATTTGCCCCGATTCCATAGGTTGTCGTAAAATTTCCAAAGTATTTCGGTTAAATTCAGGTAATTCATCCAAAAATAAAACCCCGTTATGAGCCAATGATATTTCGCCTGGCTTTGCATCCGATCCGCCGCCCGCCAAAGAAATTGCACTGGCGGTATGATGTACACTGCGAAACGGACGAACAGATATCAGGCCTTGGTTATTTAATTGCCCTGCGATAGAATGGATTATCGAAGTATCCAAAACCTCGGTCGGGGTCATATCCGGTAAAATCCCAGCCAATCTGGATGCCAGCATTGTTTTGCCCGATCCTGGGGGACCAACCATAAGCATTGCATGATTTCCTGCCGCCGCTATTTCCAAGGCTCTCTTTGCCGCAACCTGACCTTTGACTTCGGACATATCGCCTGTTTTGGTTTTGCTTTGTTCCATAACTGGCATTTGTGGAATTGGTAATATTTGACTGCCTTTGAAATGATTTATTAAATCCAGTATATGATTTGGGGCAATTATATTTGTGTGACCCGCCCATCTGGCTTCGCATCCTTGGGTTTTGGGACAAATAATCCCCAAATTATTATTGTTTGCCCAAACACTGGCGGGCAATACGCCCGCTGCGTTCACAATTGTACCATCCAATCCGATTTCGCCCAAAATTAAATACTTGGACAATTCGTCCGTTGGCAATATCCCCATAGCACACAAAATTCCGCATAATATAGGCAAATCAAAATGAGAACCAGATTTTTCAACGTCCGCAGGCGATAAATTAACAGTCAATCGTTTTGCGGGTAATGATAAATTTAATGCGGATAATACATTTCTTATTCTTTCGGCGGATTCACGCACGGCTCGGTCGGCCAATCCGATGATGTTAAATTCAGGTTTTGCCAATCCCGATGAAATTTGCGTTTGGACTTCGATTTTTGTTGCATTCATTCCGTCGAATATTACAGATGTTAAAGTAATCATAATTATCCTTTGTTATTTTTTATTTTATAGCTTGCACTTATTCATTTCAAGTTATAAAATGAAAAAGATATAATTTTAAGGAAGTATTTATGAAAGTCAGCAAAGAGCCGAAATTTGGTAAAAAAGTAAAAAAGAATTCAACAAAAGAATGGATAAAAGCCTTGGTTTATGGCGGTTTAATTGCAATCGCTTTTCGTAGCATATTGTTCGAGCCGTTTAATATCCCAAGCGGGTCTATGATTCCGACTTTGGAAATCGGCGACCATATATTGGTAAAAAAATGGAATTATGGTTATTCCAGATATTCTTTTCCGTTCGGATCATGGGGATTGTTTGACGGGCGTATGTTCGGGGCCGAGCCAAATGTTGGTGATGTAATCGTATTTCGTAATCCCGAAGATGAACGATTTGATTATATCAAAAGACTGGTCGCAACAGGTGGCGATACCGTACAGATGATAAATGGGGTTTTAAATATCAATGGCAAACCTGTGGTGCGTGAAAATCCATCCGACTATGTTGTTGCGGTTTTGGATAAAAACTTTAAATCTGTGGGCTTTGTCGAAGATAATATCCGTATTCATGGAAATGATATGTGGATTGACGGGAAACCTGCCGAAATAGGATACACTCTTGAATACAAAGAAAATACTTGTGACAAAGTATGCGGGTACGAGGTTTCTTGTCGTGCATTTTGTGAATCTGGTTTTGGAATATTTTTGGCAACCGAATATACAGAAACTTTGCCAAATGGGTCGCAACATAAAATAATTGAATTCACCGATAATTCCGAAGGCGACAACACCGCACCATATACCGTTCCAGAAAATCATTATTATATGATGGGGGACAATCGTGATAACAGCTTGGACAGCCGTTTTTCAATGGGTGCCGTCCCACGGGATTACTTAATCGGTCAGGCTTGGTCAATATGGTATTCACATAATTATTATTCTTCGTTGTTGGCGGTTTGGAATTGGGGTAAAAAAATCCGCTTTGACAAAATGTTTACGGAGATTAAATAATTGAAAAAATTAAAATACGATTTTAAAAATCCGCAATTGCTGGAATTGGCATTCACCCAAAGCGGTGTTAATGCGGTAAACAATAACGAAAGACTGGAATTTATCGGCGACAGAGTTTTGGGGTTGGTAATTGCTGATATGTTATATAAAATGTTTGAATCCGAAACCGAAGGTGAATTGGCACGTCGTCATGCCGTTTTGGTGTCTGCGGATACTTTGTCGGCCGTTGCATATGATTACGGTTTGGATAAAAAGCTTCGCCGTGGCCATATGACAGGGGGGCGGTTACAACACATTTTGGCGGACGCAATGGAAGCCGTAATCGGTGCGGTTTATTTGGATGGCGGATTTGCCGCAGCATCCGAATTTGTAAATGATATTTGGTATAATCTGGCCAAGGCTGATTTGGTTGCACCAAAAGATTCAAAAACCGCATTACAAGAATTTGTTCAAAAAACAGACAGTGGTGCATTACCTGTTTACGAATATAATGAACCTGTTGGGGCATCACACAATCCCGTATTTACTGTGACTGTGTCGGCTTTGGGAAAATCTGCAACGGCTGATGGGGCGTCGAAAAAATCCGCCAGCATAACAGCCGCAACCGAGTTATTAAAAATACTTGCAATTTAGTCTTGTTTTGTCTAGACTACACATAACATAAATTCAAAAGGATAATAATATGTTTTCAATTTTACTTGTTTTATTGGTAATCGTATCAGTATTGATGATTGGTTTAATTTTATTACAAAAATCAGAAGGTAGTGGTTTGTCAGGTTCTTCGGCTTCATCTGTATTGGGTGGGGTTTTAACAGGTGCGTCCGCTGGTAATTTTTTAACAAAAGCAACCGCATTCTTGGCCACAGTATTTTTTGTTTTGTGTGCATTGTTGGCTGTAATGTCTTCGAATTCAGATATGGCATCACAACAAAGCGAATTACGTAAAGAATTAGTGCAAAAAGAATATGTAGAAGAAGCATCAGTTGTCACAGAAACAAATGAAGGTATCACTTTGTCGGCAGGATCTGAAACAATTGAAATTCCTGTTACCTCAGAAGCAACAGAAACCACCGAAGATGCAGAAGTTACAGAATAATTGATTGTATAAAATTAAAATAAAAAAATCCCCGTAATGGGGATTTTTTTTTAATAACTTAAAATTATAAGATTATTTTTTCTTTGCTGTTTTTTTAACTGCTTTTTTCTTCGGAGCAGATTTTTTAGCAGCAGCCGGTTTAGATGCAGCAGGTTTTGGTGCTGATCTGGTTGCGGACGCTGGTGTACGTTTGTATTCGTTGTACAACAAAACAGATGTGATATAAACAACCAATGCAGAACCAGCAGTCAACAAACCACCGATAATGTCAGCGTCGGATGAATATAAAAAGATAATTATACCAGCGACGAATAATATTGTATATCCCAAGTTTTTGGACATTGTTTGTAAGATTTTTTCAAATGTGTTCATTTTTTTACTCCCTATTGTGTAAATCTTGGATATTATAACACATTTTTAATTTAAAAACTATAAGATAATTTGTCCACCGATTTTTGCGTTTTTAGGAATAGGGCCAAATGATGATTTATGGCTGACGTAAATGTTACCAGTGACTGTAAAGCCCGAACAAAATTGCAATTGCGAAACGTTGCGAACAAATAAATCTCCATCAATATAAATATTGCATGGCAATTTGTATTTGTTCATATTTTGCAAATATAAATCCCCATTGATTTTTTGGGAACAAATTCTTTTGCTTTCTGGGAAATCGCCGTCAACTGTAATGGTTCCAGATGAAATACATTTTTTTACAGTCTTGGTTGCAACTGCTTTGTTCGAAGTATTCGAAATGGATGCTGTGTTCGATATAACTTTGGCAGGTGTCGCATTATTGCGAACCGTAATGTTCGAGCCGGATTTTGCGACTGTTTGTACAGATTCTGGGTTTACTTTTACAATTTTAACGACTTTGTTTGAATTGTTTGAACCAATAATAGTGCAGGTTAAAATTGAAAACAAAACGATAATCGCAGCAATCAATGTAATATGTGTTAATACACCCCAATCATGATTGCATAATTTCCACCATACAGATTTGTCGGAATTTGATTTAGATTCGACGATATTTGTCGCTTTTTTAAATTTATTATTGACCATAAATGTTGTCCTTTTTTATATTTGTATATTAAATATAGTATAAAAGATTGTTTTGTCAAGTAAAAAGAGAAGAAAACAAACTTATTGTCTTGCTGTGTTGATTTTTTATAATTATAATAAAATTAAAGAGGGAGTTTTTATTATGCAAAAATTATTTAAACTATCGGTTTTGCTGGGGTTTGTGGGCATTGTTTATGGTGCGATTGCCTGTACAGGTATTACATTAAAGTCAGGCGATGGGGCAATTATTGTTTCCCGTACGATTGAAACGGGCCACGTTGAATTGGACAGTAATTATGTTATTGTGCCACGTGGGTATGTTCAAACGTCTTATTTGCCGAACGGTAAAAAAGAAGGCTTAAATTATGCCGCCGAATATGGGTATGTCGCATTCAGCGTCGAAGAAAATGAATTTTTTGTCGAAGGTTTAAACGAAGCCGGATTGTCGGCGGCTTTGTTTTATTTCCCTGGATACGGGCAATATCCACAATATGATGCACAACAAAATGCGATAACTATTGCTGATTTGCAGCTGGTTGGTTGGGCGTTGGGTAATTTTTCAACCGTGCAACAGGTCAAAGATGCGATTCCAAATATTCGCCCAACAAAACTGTATCCAGAAAGCGGGACAGTTCATTGGCGATTTACGGATAAGTCGGGTCGTCAAATTGTATTGGAATATATCGATGGGAAACCGGTTTTTTATGAAAATGAATTGGGTGTGTTGACCAATTCACCGGATTTGGATTGGCAGTTAAAGAATTTAAATAATTATGTAAATTTATATCAGGGTGCCGCACCGAAACATAAATTGGGAACGTCTGATATTGAACTGGCTCAATTTGGGGCGGGTTCTGGGATGTTGGGTTTGCCGGGTGATTTTACCCCGCCGTCACGATTTGTTCGTGCTGCATTTTTGCAAACATCCATAGAACAACAGAAAACAGGTTTTGAAACAGTATTACAGGCATTTCACATATTAAACAATTTTGATATTCCTGTTGAAACTGAATTTGCATCCGGTCAGGCCCCTGTATGGATGCCATCGGCAACACAATGGACAATTGCAACGGATATAACGAATGAAAAAATATATTATCATACGATGAATAATCGTGAAATTCGAATGATTGATATATCCGATATCAATTTTGAAAAAATCCCATTTCAATATAGGTCAATGGACGAAAGCAAGATTCAACCAATAGTTGAAATTAAATTGATTACAGATTAAAAAAATCCCCACCGTTTGGTGGGGTTGTTTTTATTCGATGTCTTTGGTTTTTGATTTGTATAAAATCGCATTTAATTCTTTGTTTTTTAAAACATCTTTTTTTGCTTTTTCATTTAAAATTTTCTTTGCCCTGTCAAAGTTATTACTGTTGCCGTGTGCTTTTATTGCACGGTTTGATGATTCTGTTTTATTTACAGATTCTTCGGTTTCTTGTATTGTATAATTTGTGACATTTTTATCATTTCTGTTCTGTTCGATTCTGTCATACATCAAAGCTTTTAAGTCGGATAAATTCCGTCTGTCCAGACCCAAAGTTTTATTAAATGTGGCTAATTCAACGGCCAATTTTTTTAATTGTTCAATTTCAGAAAGCTTTTTTGCATATGCGTTTTTGGCATCTTTGTTTGCGAATAATCCAGGTTTGGATATTTTAATGTCATAGTTTTCGCCTATTAAAGCCTGATTCACATATTCGGTAAAATCTTTTTTTGCATCAAAACCAAATTGTTTTTCGATAATGACTTCAATTTCGTTTGAAATTTTACTAATTTTTTCCAAATCTCTGCGGGTCAATTCTAATTCTTGGACTTTGTTTAAAAGTTTGGATCGTTTTTCTGCGAATTTTTTCAAATCAGTGTTATTTTTTGCGATTAGTTTTTCATCGTCTTTTACAAATGGGCGTGCCGCAGTCATAATGTCGGCAGTTTGTTTTTTTGTTATATCTGGTCCCATGGCGGCATATTCCAAAACGTCTTTGGCCATAAAAATATTGCAATGTGGATTTTTCAGAATTATTAAACCCAATTTCGCACGATTTGAATTTGTTAAATTGTTTTGTGCTGTTCTGTTTTTGAATGTTTCATAAATTGCATCCAAATTATATATATCCAAATCTTTGTCAAAATCAATGTCATTTTGATGGTATTTCATAAATGAATCCAAAGTGCTTGGTAAAAACCATTTGTATTTAATATGATTCTTTTTATTTTTGTCTGGATTTTTTACGTATTCCAATGTTTCGTCGGCGATAAATCTTTCCCGTGCGTTTTCATAAGCCGCCTTGTGATATACCATAATTTGACTTAGTTGCGTCGATGGGAATGAAATTCCGGCACTAAACAAAAGATAATAATATTCTCCGTCATGTTCAGGTCTTACAGAATTTTTTTCAGGTAATTCAAAATTCAGCTTTATTTTATTTTTATTCAAAGTTTTTAACATAGAGTAAAAGTTGCTTGTACTGAACTGTTTGCTTTTGGTGAATTTGTAAACTGCGGTTTGTAAAATTGACGGGTCTATTTCATCAAATGTTCCAAATTTGTCCAAGTATCCAAAAAGAATATCCATATTTGGTGCGTCGTTGGTTTTAAGACATTTTGCAACCAGTTTTGTTAATTCTGGGATGTCTTTTTTATCAAAGTCAATTTTCGTATACGGAAAGTTTGATCGATTATAACAATCGGTCGCATTTAAAATCAGTTGAATTTTTAATGGTTCTTTTGAACTGTCTTTAACAGTTTCCAAAAATAAATATTCGATGGTTTTATCCCATTGGTTTTGGGAACCAAATCGCCCGAATTTTAATTCATACAAAGTTTTAAATTTATCTTCATCAGAAAACTTTTTATAATTTTCAAGAAGCAGAGATTTATATTCTTTTGCATAATCTTCGGTAAATTTTGTGTTAAATCCCATAATTGTAGTCTCGTTTGGAATAATTGTTGGGAATTCAATACCTTTGACACTTGTTATGCCTTCTTCTTTCATAAGATTTAAAAACAATTCCAAATCTTTAAATTTTGATATAGCGTTATTCATTTGTTTTCCTTTTGAATTTGTTATATTTATATTTGAATTATATCAAAAATAAACCCCAAATTCAATAAATTGATGATTTTAAAAATCCCCCGTGTTCGGGGGATTTTTTTATATTGTTTTGTTGTCCAAGCCGGTCGATTGAATAACGGCATTACGTTGTTGTTCAATGTTTGGCACAGATGACGCATTTGATACTTTTTCAAACAATTGTTGTAAATTACCAAAGTTTTCAATTGCGTTTTTGTGTTGGGATTTGGCACGTTCAATTTTGAGCAACCAGATTGAACTGTGTGTATAATCTGAATTTTTAATCTTTTTAACACGGTTTGATATATCATTATGTTGCTGATCTAATATATTTATGATGTTATTAAAATTCAAACATTCTTGTGTTTTGAAAACGTTTGCAAGTATTTCGATATTATTTTTGACATAACGTCCACCATCTGTGTATTCTATGACACAACGACGGTTTGATTCATATTCTTTTTTTGCATCGCCAAAGTTAAACAAAGGCTTTTTAACAGAAACAGCTTTTGGTTCTTTGCCTTGTAGGATCGAAATGATGTAATCTTCGCATTTTTTACGCAATTCAGGTGTCAGATTTGAAAGATATTTGTTAGTAAAATTTACCATAGTTTGGGCGGTGCTACTTGCACTTGCAATTTTTTCCATCTGTTGATTACAATCTTCCAACAATTTTTTTGTTGCGTTTGATTTTTCCAATTCTTTTTGACTTTGTTCCAATGTGTCGGATTTTTCTTGTTCGATTTTTTTTGCATTTATCGAATATGGACGCAATAAATCGGCTAATTGGCTTGCTGACTCGGTCGGGATGTTTTTGACATTGTTCAAAATTTCAAACACAGGGTTCAAAGTTTTGTACACTTCCATAATATCTTCGCTTTGATTCAAAGCATATTCATAATCGTTTAATATCATCAAAGCCAATGTGATTTTATTTTCCGATGTTAAAATGTCTTTTGCCGATACAAAGAAGTTTAATTTTGTTTGGGCGGCAATATGCTGTAAATCACGGGCGATGTTCAATTTGTCCTGATTGTGTTGTGCGTATAACATCAATTCGCCGGCTTGAACAGTCATTTGATTTTTCAAACGGTTTGCGGTTTCGATATTTCTGCGTTCTGTGTCGAATTTTTCAAAAGCCATTTTATAAGAAGGGCAATTGGTACGTTCTTCTTTGACCCCGATGCACAATCCATAATAAAAATATTCAACGTCTGGTTTTGTTATTTCTTTTTTTTGTAATAATTCCGGACGAAAACTTAAATATTGATTGCTGTTTGAATAACCAAATGTTTTTCCATAAATTTTGAATATTTCAGTTTCTTTGAATACGTTTGAATTCGAATCATCTTTTATATATGAACAAAATGTGTTTTCAACCGTTTTTCTCGAATTTTCTTCTTTTGCAATCTGAGCGTATAAATTTCTTAGATTGTAAATATATTTTTTCGGTGAATTTGCTGAAATGCTATATAAAATATTGGTAATGTCTTTTTTGTTTTCTGGTGTGATTTGTGCTGTTTCAAACGATTCCAAATCGTTTTCGTAATTATTATAGTGTAAATCCAGCAATTTAATATATAACGAACGTTTTTCGTTATCAGAACGATTATGGGCGACCATATGTTTAATCACTGTTTCGTTTGCTGATATTGGTGCATTGATAAAAGTTTTGATAATTTCTTCGTATTTATCAGAAGGCAAGCGTTCAAAATAATACATCATAAAATCGTTGTATAATTCTGCAATGTCACGGGAAATATTACGATATGTTGGTGTTTTAATGAAATCAATCGCCATATCTGGGGTAAATTCGACTTCTGGTAATGATATTGAACGAAAAGAGATAATACCTCTGTTCGCTGATTTGTTAAGAAATTCAACCAAATTGTCTAAATTCTTTATAATTGTCATAACTTTTTTTCCTTTTTTAATTATTACAGAATAAATATAGTTCAATAAATTGTTTTTGTCAAGTCTTTTAGGTAGAAAATTATTATGAGTTTATTTGGGGATGTTTTTTGATTGAAATTTATAAAAGTTTATATATAATTTGTAATGTTTGTGGGGCATAGTTTAATGGTAGAACAGCGGACTCTGACTCCGTTAGTATTGGTTCGAATCCAGTTGCCCCAACCAAATTCAAAACCCCATTCGGGGTTTTTATTTTGGTTGGTATAGATGTATGAGAACCATTGGTTCGGGACGATAGCCCGTAAGAACGAACGAAGTGAAGTTTGAACGGTTGCGAGTCGAAAGGGACCCACCAATATATTGGTGGGAATATACCATCCAGTTGCCCCAACCAAATTCAAAACCCCATTCGGGGTTTTTATTTTGGTTGG
>CAYIZJ010000010.1:8886-9146 GCA_964368045.1 uncultured Muribaculaceae bacterium | reverse complement strand
TATAGATGTATGAGAACCATACATTTTACGTCATTGCGAGAAATCGTAGATTTCGTGGCAATATTTTATTTAATGACTATGGTGGGGGGAATAAATCATTGACAGTGTTTTTGAATGTATGTTATAATTACATATGTGGGACAGAGAGATAAAACCAAAGGTTCGCAAATGAAAAATGAAATGGATTTTATCAAAGATTACAAGCGAGTGATGCTGGCTATTAAATGCAGAAACTATTTATGCTGGTCTGAACTTTATGA
>CAYIZJ010000010.1:0-8876 GCA_964368045.1 uncultured Muribaculaceae bacterium | reverse complement strand
CAAAGTTTTACACAACGTTATCACAAAATTACCAAAAGAAAAACTAAATACAGATGAACTGCTAAATACAGCAGAAACATTTACTCATTCGAAACATCAAAATTATTTTACTTTATCCAGATTGTTTACGTATTTAGAAGACTTGTACTTTGTTATGCCAAATAAAGAGTCGGCGGAAAAAGTATTGGGTTTAATCAAATTCGGATTGGCAAATAAAAACAACGAAGTTTCATCGATTTGTGCGGGGTTTAAGGCTTTGTTAAAAATCCAAGAAAGCAAATCCGCAGACATTGAAAAAATCGAAGAAATTAAAATAATGATTCAAAATTTGTACGGCGAAACAAAGCCTGAAATTTCAAACTTTGCACTTTTTTCAAAACAACAAAGTCAAATTTTTGCCCAACAAAAAAACAGAACTATTAAAAAACACTAAAAAAAAAGCAAACAAAATTAACGCTGTTCGTAAATCAGATGGATGGTTTTTCCAAACTTTGAGCCGATAAAATAGTTATCATATATTTTAATAAAATCCCCCAAACGGGGGATTTTTTTTTATTTTGTTGAATTAAAAAATTAGTTTGACTATATTTTATTGGGAATATATTCAAAAGGGTGAAAAGGGGTTGTTTTTATGAAAATCAATGGTTTAAGTTCTTCGCAAGTTGCTGCAAATCGCAAAAAATTCGGATTAAATATTTTGCCAAAGCCGAAATTAAAAACGCCTTGGGATTTTCTGGCGGATGTTTTCACAAATAAATTAAATCTTATTTTGGTTGCTTTGGCTGTGATGTTTATCATTATGGCAATATTCAAAACGGGCGAAATTATCGAAGCGGTCGGTATAATATTTGTTTTGGTTTTAATTGCTGCGATTGATGTTATTACCGGAATAAAAAGCCAAAAACACACAAAGTATTTAGAGAATTTATCAGCTGTTCGTTATTGTAATGTTATTCGTGACGGTGAAATTCACCGCATTGATACAACACAAATTGTTGTTGATGATATTGTTATGTTAAATGTTGGTGATGCGGTTTATGCGGACGGTTATTTAATACAGGGCGAAATCGAAGTCGATAATTCTGTTTTAAATGGGGAATCGGACAAGGTTCGTAAAACGCCTGTTTCAGGTTATAAATATTCATACGAAAAAAAAATATCCGGCAATAGCTATGTCGATAAAAACAGTCTTTTTGCGGGAACTGTGATTGTCAGCGGTGTTGGAAAAATGCAGGTAAAAAGAATAGGGTGCAACACCGAAAACGGTAAAATTATGAACGAATTACAGGATATTTCCCAACCGAAAACGGCTTTGGAAATTAAACTGGATGAATTGGCAATCAAAATAAGCAAGTTCGGTTTATGGGGTGCTATAATAATTGGGTGTATTTTATTGTTTGTGCAAATCGGTGCAATTGGTGGGTTGGACGTGTTTATGGGGTTGGGGTTTGTTGCCGCGTTAAAAAGCGTCTTGGTTGTGTTGGCGATTGCTTTGACTATTTTGGCTGCTGCGGTTCCCGAAGGTCTGCCTTTGATTGTAAGTCTGGTTATATCGCAAAATGCAAAAAAAATGGTTCGAAATCACATATTGGCAAAATATCCAAATAAAATCCCCGAAGCAGGTAATCTTCAAATTTTGTGCACGGATAAAACGGGGACTTTGACATACGGAAATATTACGCCTGTATCAAATTTTTTGGGGGACGGAACCGAAATAAAATTCAATGATAATTGCCCCGCAAATGATATGTTCTTTATGAACTTAATCGCCAATACGGGTGTGTCGTATGACAGGGATGGTAATACGGTTGGTGGAACTGCGACTTCACGGGCTTTGTTCACATTGGTTGGGCGTGATTCCAAATACTTTGGTGTTTTTGATAAAAAATACAATGTAAAAAATGTAAAAGTCTTTGACAGTGCCGATAAATATTCTGCAACGCAATTGGAAAATAAAAAAACAAAAGAAACTTTGTCTTTTTATATGGGGGCACCTGAAAAGATTATATCTATGGCAACAATGTATATTGATGACAAAGGCAAAGTAAAAAAGCTGAATAAAAAGATTATCGATAAAATTATAAAAGATAACGCCAATCGGGCAATGCGAATGATAGCGACCGCGTATTCAAACAAAGCCCTGTCAAAGTCAGGGTTGGTGTCTGGATTGACTTTGTTATCGGTTGCGGCATTGCGTGATGATATTCGTCCCGATGTGCCGGCGGCAGTTGAATCTATGCATGATGCAAAAATCCAAGTTATAATGATAACGGGTGATATTTTGGAAACCGCAACTGCCATTGCAAAAGAATGCAAAATTGTTAAATCAGAAAAAGACGACATAATAGTCGACGCTTCGCAATTGGATAAATGGACGGATGCAGAATTGATGAAAAAATTGCCTAAATTACGGGTTGTTGCCCGTGCGGTGCCGACAACAAAAATGCGATTGGTGGCGGTTGCCCAAAAAGCCGGTTTAAGCATCGGTATGTGTGGGGATGGAACAAATGATGCACCGGCTTTGAAAAAAGCAGATATCGGATTTTCAATGGGGTCGGGAACAGATGTGGCAAAGGCCGCAGGTGACATTATTATAACAGATGATAATTTCGTTTCGGTTACATACGCTGTGTTGTTGGGGCGGACTTTTATGCATAACATTATTATGTTTTTAAGGTTTCAATTGCCGATAAATATATGGTTAATGTTAACCTGCTTAATGTTTCCTTTGTTTGTTGGAAAGCCCGCTTTTTGGGCAACTCAAATTTTGGCTATAAATATAATAATGGACAGTTTGAATTCTTTGGCATTTGGTAATGAACCAACAAAATCTGAATATATGAAAGAAATGCCGATTAAAAAAGATTCTTCGTTGATATCGGGTTTTGTTTTCAAAATGATTTTATTTTCGGTTGGTGGGTTTGCATTATTGTTTGCAGTGTTAAATATACCCGTTATTATGCTGTTTTTTAACACCCCAGAATTTAGTGCGACCGCCCGATATGTATTGTTGATATTTGCCGCAATTTTGAACGGATTTCATATCCGAACAAAAGGATATAATTTGTTTGATAATTTATCAAAAAATATGGGCTTTGTTTGGATTGCGATTTTGATATTCGCAGGAACATATGCGATGGTGCAATTTGCGGGGTCTATGTTCCATGTTGTGCCAATGGATTTGGTTCAGTGGTTAATTATTTTTGCTGTGTCAATATTGATAATCCCATATGGATATTTGGTAAAATATATTATGACAAAGTTTTCAAAATAAAAATCCCCCAATTGGGGGATTTTTTTTAATGTGTCTGGTATGTTATTACATCATACCATTCATTCCACCCATATTTGGTGTTGGTAATGGTTTTTCTTCTGGGATGTCAACCAATACGGCACCTGTTGTTAACAATACGCCAGCGGTTGATGCGGCTGCTGCCAATGCGGTTTTAACGACTTTGGCCGGATCAATAATACCCGCATCAATCATATCAACATATTCATCTGTTTGTGCATTGTAACCAAAGTTATAATCGTCTGATTCCAATACTTTGCCCAGAACAACTTCGCCATTTACACCAGCGTTTTCAGCGATTTGAACAATTGGTGCAAACAAAGCACGACGAACAATATCGATACCTGTTTTTTGGTCATCATTTTGCGGTGTTAATTTTTCCAAAGATTTTGCCCCACGAGCCAGTGCCACACCACCACCCGCAACAATACCGCCGGCAACAGCCGCACGGGTTGCCGCCAAGGCATCGTCAACACGGTCTTTCTTTTCTTTTACTTCGACTTCGGTCATACCACCGACTTTGATAACTGCGACACCGCCGACCATTTTGGCCAATCTTTCGGCCAGTTTTTCTTTGTCGTATTCAGATGTAGCGGTTGTTAAATTTGAACGGATTTCATCAACACGGGCATTGATTTTATTTTCATCACCGCCGCCATCAACGATTAAGCAATTTTCTTTGGATACGATTGATTTTTTCGCACTGCCCAGTATTTCCATTGTTATGTTTTCAAAAGTCATACCCATATCGTCCGATATAACGGTTGCACCTGTCAAAGCGGCGATATCGCCCAACATAGCTTTGCGACGGTCACCAAATCCAGGGGCTTTGGTTGCACAGACTTTTAATCCGCCACGAATGCGGTTTAATACCAATGTTGCCAAAGCTTCGGATTCGATGTCGTCCGCAATTATCAATAGGGGGCGACCACTTTGTGCGATTGGTTCCAATATAGGAAGCAGGCTTTGCAGGCCTGAAATTTTCTTTTCGGAAATTAAAATATAAGGGTTGTCCATTTCCGCCAACATTTTTGTTGAATTTGTTACAAAATAAGGCGACATAAATCCTTGGTCGAATTGCATACCTTCGACGACATCGATTTCGGTATCCAATCCTTTGGCTTCTTCGACGGTGATAACTCCGTCTTTGCCAACTTGTTCCATAGCGTTCGCAATCTTTGTTCCAATGTCAGAATCAGAATTCGCAGAAATAGTCGCAACCTGTGCGATTTCGGAACTGTCTTTGACTGGTCGTGCGTGGCTTTCGATATCTGCGATAACGGTTGCAGTTGCCAAATCAATACCACGTTTTACATCCATCGGATTCATCCCTGCGGCGATAACTCGGCGGCCTTCACGGATAAGTTTTTGTGCCAATACTGTTGCGGTTGTTGTTCCGTCACCTGCGTCATCTCCGGCTTTTTTTGCGACTTCTTGAATCATTTTTGCACCAATGTTTTCAGCTGCATCAGGCAAAGACACTTCACGGGCAACCGATACGCCGTCTTTGGTTGCAACGGGCGAACCGTATGATTTTTCAATTACAACTGTACGACCCTTTGGACCCATTGTGATTTTTACTGTGTTGGCCAGTTTATCTACACCGGCTGCTAATTTATCTGTATCAAAAATTATATCTTTTGCCATTTTTATTCTCCGATTTTTTTAAACTGTTATTCCATTATGCCCAGTATGTCATTTTCTTTGACCAATATGTAATCTTTGCCGTCGATTTTTATTTCCGACAAACTGGATGCCCATTTTGAAAACATAACGACATCGTTTTCACGAACAGTCAAAGGAATCAATTTCCCATCCACAAGGTTTCCATTGCCAACAGCGATGACTTTGCCACGGCTTGGTTTTTCCTTTGCGTTATCTGGGATTATAATTCCACCTGATGTAATGTTTTCTTCATCGATTCTGGATATCAATACATAATTATAAAGCGGTTTGAACATTATTTATTCTCCTGTATTTTTTTTATGTTTGTAATATAGTTTCTTTTTAACCCGATTTCAAGTAAAGTTATATTAAAAATAAAAACGCCCATAGCGGGCGTTTGTTTTTAATTGTTTTCGGACATTTCCTGAATTTTTTTAATTAACTCTTCGGGTGTATTTGCAATTGTTATATTGTATTCGTCCAAAGAGGGAATAAATCCGTTTGATTGCATATGTTCGATTTCTTTGCCGAAGATTTCCCAAAATTTATTCGTGTTTAAGAAGAATATAGGCTTTTTTGTTTCGCCGACTTGTTGCATGGTCATAACGTCGGTTAATTCATTCAAAGTACCAATTCCGCCCGGCAAAATACAAAAAGCATCCGACAAGTCGTACATTCTTTGTTTTCTTTCGTTTATGCCGTCCATTATTTCCAATGGCATATTTTCGTGGGCTGGTTCCTGTAAAGCCAAAACATGTGGGGTCGAAATACCGATAATATCGCCGCCGTTTTCAATAACAGCACCCGATACAGCACCCATTAAACCAACGTTACCCGCACCAAAAACCAATTTGATTTTATTTCGGGCCAATAATTCGCCGAATTTTTTAGCGTCTTTTTCAAATTGTGGGTCGGTGCCAAATTGATGGCCGCAGTATACAGCGACGGATTTTATCATAAAACTTCCTTTTGATATTTTGATTGCTTGATTTTTTCAGATTATATCATAAAATACCCGTATTATGAATAAAAAATTTATCGAATTTATGAAAGATTATAAAAACAAAAAACTGGCGGTTGCTGTCAGTGGTGGTTTGGATTCGGTATGTTTGTTACACTGGTTAGCGGAATTAAAGTTTGATATTACCGTATTGCATGTAAATCATAAATTACGAAGCAATGCAGATGTTGAATCAAATTATGTTGAAAATTTATCCCAAAATTTGGGTTTGAAGTATTTTGGTTTTGATTGGATTGAAAGCAAACCAGAATCTGGATTGGAATCCGCCGCCCGAGAATACAGATATCGTGTTATGACCGATTATGTCAAAGAAAATAATTTGGATGCCTTGGTTGTTGCGCATCATGCGAACGATCAAATTGAAACATTTTTGATGAATTTGGGGCGGGGTAGTGGTATTTACGGGCTTTCTGGAATGCAGGAAGTGTCCGAAAAAAACGAAGTCACCATTCTTCGTCCCGCTTTAAAAGTCTTTCGGCATGAGTTCAAAGAATACTGTGATGAAAAAAATATCAAATATTTTAACGACGAAATGAACGAAAACGAAAAATACACCCGTGTTAAAATCAGAAAAAACAGAGGATGTTTATCCCAAATGTTGGGAATTTCAGATTCTAGAATTTTGCTGGCGATAAATAATTTGTCCCGAACCCGTGCTGGGCTGGAAAAATACATCTTGGAAAAAATTAAATTATCTGTTAAAAAAGACTATGCCAGATTCAATGAATCTTTTCTGTTTGACGAACCGGTGGATATTAGATTAAAGTTACTGGGCATGATATTACAAAAAATCGGAGGCGGGAAATATCAACCACGGTTGAATTCTTTGGAAAATGCACTAGATAAATTAAGTTCGGATACAAAAATTACTTTGTCGGGCTGTGTGTTACGACGGTTAAATGATGAAATTTTAATCGTGCCACAGGGTAATTCGTGCAGTTTTAGAAAACGAACGTATGTAAAATAAAAAAAAGAAAGAAGGAAAGAATAAATTATGAAAAAAATAAAAGACAGCAAAATATTTAAAAATAAAGACAAATCATCAGGTTTCTTAATATTGTTTTTGATTATGTTCGTGGCAATTGGTTACAGAACTTTCAGCTCTTCGGACAATACAGTTGCAAGCAAAACAGATGCAACAGGTAAAGTTGTTAAACAGGAAAAACCATTAGTGTTGTCTTATTCGGACGTTCTGCGTCGTGAAAAAGATATTAAAACAATGGATGTTCGTGGCGACAGTGCGTCCGGTGTATTAAAAGACGGCACAGAATACAAAGCCGTAATCCCAGCTGATACAGAATTATTAACGAACTTATCAACTGCTGGTGCAACGGTCACAATTGATAATTCAAAGGCTTGGTATGACAGATTGTTGTCTTTCTTTCCTATATTGATTGGCTTGTTATTTATATGGTGGATTTTTCGTGGATTTCGTGCGGGTGGTGTTGCAAAAAGCATTACATCACATAACCCAACAAAAATCACAACTGGTAAAACAAATACGACTTTTAAAGATGTTGTGGGGATTGAATCTGCAAAAAGTGAATTGGTAGAAATTGTGGACTTTTTGAAAAACAAAGATAAATTTAAATCCGTCGGTGCCAGAATCCCACGGGGTGTTTTGTTATCCGGCGAACCTGGAACAGGTAAAACATTGTTGGCACGTGCAATTGCGGGCGAAGCCAAAGTTCCGTTCTTTGCCGCATCGGGAAGTGATTTTTCCGGAATTATCGTTGGTTTGGGCGTTGCAAAAATCAAAGAAATTTTTGAAATGGCAAAAAGAAATGCTCCGTCAATTTTATTTATTGATGAAATCGATGCAATCGGTCAAAGACGCAGCCAACATTCTTTTAATGACAATGATCGTGAACAAACGTTAAATCAATTGTTGATTGAAATGGATGGGTTTTCATCTGATACCGGTGTTATTATTATCGGTGCAACAAATCGTCCGGAAATTCTGGACAAAGCATTGCTGCGTCCGGGTCGTTTTGATCGTCAGGTTTATATCGAATTACCTGATTTAGAAGGTCGTCGTGAAATCTTGGACTTGTATGCGAAAAAAGTAAAAGTAGCAGATTCAGTTGATATGAAAGAAGTCGCCCGTGGAACAACTGGGTTTTCGGGTGCTGATTTGGAAAACTTGCTGAACGAAGCAGCATTACATGCCGTTCGTGCAAAAAGAAAAAAAGTCGAACCAATCGATTTCGACGAAGCACGGGATAAAATATTGATGGGACCAAAAAAACAGAAAAAAGTAAGACCCGAAGATATTAAATTAACGGCCTATCACGAAGCCGGACATGCCTTTGTCAGTGTGGTTTATCGTGACATAACCGATCCAATCCACAAAGCAACAATTATCCCACGTGGACAGGCTTTGGGTATGGTGCAACATTTGCCAATCGATGACAAAGTATCTATGACCGTCGAAGAATTAAAAGCAAATTTGTCTATGTATTTGGCGGGGCGTGCGTGTGAAGAAATCTTTTTTGGTGCAAACAAAATTACAACAGGGGCTCAAAGCGATATCGCAGGTGCAACACGAATGAGTCGTTACGCAATTACAGTTGCGGGATTATCCAAAAAAATCGGTCTTGTTGCAATAAATCAGGTTATGCCGTTTGGAAATCGTACCGCTTTGGAAAACGCATCCGAAAAAACAGCCGAATTGGTAGATGCCGAAGTAAAGGCTTGGATGGATTCTGCGTATGCTGATGCGAAATCTTTGATTACAAAATCAAAAGATGTTGTAAAAAAGCTGGCCGAAGAATTGTTGAAAAAAGAAACGTTAAGCGGTGATGAAATCAACGAAATCGTTTTGGGTAAATCGGCAGCAAAAAAAACTGCAAAGAAAAAAACAGTTAAAAAAAGCAAAAAGTAATATGTCGATTAAAT
>CAYIZJ010000009.1:0-25781 GCA_964368045.1 uncultured Muribaculaceae bacterium | reverse complement strand
GCGTTTTTAGGGGCGGCCTTTTTATTCGCAGGTTGGGGGTGGGTATACATTTCAGCTGGTAAAGCCGAATTAAAAGTCGGCAAAGATAAAGGTATTGGTTTGATTGTCGGTTTTACATTATTGTTCGGTATCGGTATGATTTTGCAATTTTTACCAGGTATTTCCGGATGTAATTTTTCCGGATGGTAAAAACAAATTAAATAAATCAAAAGCCCTGTTTAACGGGGCTTTGTTTTATGAAGTATTATGGGGTTGCATATGTCGAATTTGATTGTATATTTTTACTTGTTTTTGGTTATTTTATTTACTGTTGTTTTGTATGTAACATTGACAGAACAATTTATAAAATTAACGGTTTTTTAAGCAAACAAATCGCAAAAACAAATAAAAATATAAAAGTGATTGGATTTGAACATTTTATAACCCCGTTTATATATTCCAAAATAAATAATATGTTTGTAAAAAATGTTAAAATCAAACGGGAAAACTTTTTTAATTATTTGGATAAATCGGACAAAAAATTTGACATAGGGGTTGCATATTTATATCCCGATTTAATTGCCCGATTAGAAAAATATAAACATAAATTTGATATCATAATTTTGTTGGATTTTAATTTTAAAAATACAATTGAATCAAAAAAGATAAAGCTAAATAAAAATCTTTTGGGGCAACACAATATGTTTGTTTATGATTTTACTAAAAAATAATATGAGTTTTTAAATTCTAAGCATTTGACTTTTGTTTTTTTTGTGTTACAGTTTTTGTATGTAAACAAAGGTTATTATATTATGAAAAAATTTACACTTGCGTTGAATTTTGGCGGTAATTTGCAAAATGAAACTGTTGCAAAATTGGAAAGGGCATTGATTTATAACAAGCCGAACGAATTTAAAAACGTGGTCGAATCACAATTGTCGGACCGTCATGATTATATTGCGTTAAATTTGGCGGCTGATTATCAAAATATAAAATTGCTGGAATATATAAACGAAAGAAATAATGTTAATTATTCACAAATCACGGATTCGGTTATAAATGCTGTGAAATTGGGTCGCCCAAATTCTGTAAAGTTTTTTTTAAGAACGTATGAGATAAATCAAGATTTAAAGAAATATTTATTTTATACAGCCGTTATAAATTATACAGAAGAAAACAGTGCGGATTATATGGAAATTTTAACATTGATGGAAGCTTATGCAACAGCTGATTTGAAAAAACATTGTTTGTCCCTTGTTTCTAAAAAGAAAAAACCAAATTTGCATTCTTATTTATTTGCAATTGTCCCGCAAAGCACCGAAAAATCAAATATGATTTCAATGGTGAAAAATAAATTTTTATCATTTACAAAAATGAATAGAACAAAATAAAAAAAATGCCCGTTTCGGGCATTTTTTTATTTGATAAAATTTATTATTTTATTTTTGATATAGCCATTTTTTGTGAGACGGTATTTTTTAAAACTTGTTCGGTGTTTGTAATTCTTTCGAATTGTGGTTTTATGTAAACTGTTTCGTCGATTAACGTTCCGTTTGAATATACAGCTTTTCGGGCAAGTGCACCGGTGCCTGATTCAAATGTTTTTTGAACCCCGTCACGTTCGCCATTGATGTAATTGCGGGATGACGTTATATTCGTATTTTTATCGAATCTGTTTAAAATTCCGTGTTTGCGGCCACGGCGTACACCACGAACTTCGGCGATGTTTCCGTTTGGATGGAATTTATAAACCATTATTAAATCATTGTCGCAAAAACAATCAATTTGACTTAGTTGTTGGTTTTTGTATTGAAAAGATTCAAAAGATTTTAATTTGTCTTTGATGTAAACTTCTTTCCAAATTATTTCGCAATTTGTATTGTATCCGATTTTGGATATAATAGGCGGGTTATTGGCGATATTTTTTTTGTGATTTCTTTGTTTATTTGTTTTCATAAAAGTTTATCCTTTTATTTTTTTGTATAAATTGTCTGATTGTTTTTTTAATGTCAAGTCTTTGAATTTTTTCAAATTTTTAATCAATTTAACACGATGTTTTTTGCACACCAAATTGCCATTTTTAAATATATATTCATCTTCAAAGCCTGTTAATTTTGGGTTATAATTAAAGCTTTTTCCGTGTTTTTTACCGTTTAAATATTTGGTGGTTGTTAAAACTTGGGCATTTTCATCGTATGTAAAGCATTTGCCGTGTTTGTTACGATTTTCGTTCATT
Organism: uncultured Muribaculaceae bacterium; assembly: GCA_964368045.1. Lineage (GTDB taxonomy): Bacteria > Pseudomonadota > Alphaproteobacteria > Rs-D84 > Rs-D84 > CAUTNA01. The sequence continues at coordinate 23,566 of CAYIZJ010000009.1, read as the reverse complement.
TGGACGGCTTCGGCAATTTTGCCGTTTGGGTGATATAGCAAAACAAAAATCAGTCGAGAATTCATAAAGTATTCAATTCTGCGGATTTCTTCATTTTGATAATCCAAATTTAATAATTCGGTATCAAATGAATTCTGAACTGAATCTTTGACACTGATTATCTGAAGTTGGTTATTATATATCACCTGTGTTATTTCATTTGGGTTTGGTATTTTATTTTTCATTTTTATCCTGACGATTGGCCACAAAAAGCATCTGTTATTTCGAACAGATAGTTGTGGCGTTTTTTGTTTATGATTGTTTGTCTTCTTCGATATTGGCCAGCGAAAACAAAACGGACGAAATCAAAGATTGATAGGGGACGTTTTGCTTGTCCGCCAATTCTTTGATTTTATCCAAAATGGGTTTTGGAATTCGCATATTTATAACGCAATCGGATTTGTTAAAAGCCCGATAAGCCGCATATTCCTTTAAAAAAGATTCAATATTCATAACGAATAATTGTTGCATTACATTTGGCATAGACACTCTCCTATACAGTTGTGTTTACCGTTGTGATTACAAACAACTATACCATTGTATTGACGGTTGTCAATACATTTGTGTTTGCAGTCGTATTGGCGGTTGTGATGACTGCGGTATTGGCGAATGTGTGGGCGAAATTTTTACATAATTTTTTGTAAATTGTCATTTTTTAATTTGTATCAAAGAATTGAAATCGTTAATCAAAATTTAAATTGTTTGACAGATTGGAAAATATGTATTATGATATCTGTAATAAAAATAAGGTTACAAATGAATAAATCTGTTGAATTACAAAAATTCGGACTGCGTACAGCGTTGCCGAAAATATCCCAAATGTATAATTTGGTTGATGACAATCGTGCTCGTTTGGCACCGTGGTTTTTTTGGGCGAATAAACAAATGACGGGTGCTCCGCAGGTGGCTTTTTTATTCTTTTTGTTTTTTTTAATGAAGACAAAGTATAAAAAACTATTAAATGTATTTGATAATTCTTCGAAATATTATGAAACGTTTTTTATAATGGTGGATAATGAAATAGGCGGCTTGGCCGGTCTGGAAGACATAGATGAAAAAAATAAAACAGCCGAAGGTTGGGGATTGTTGTTCCGCAAATACGAAGGCCGTGGCGTTTCAACTGATGCTATGAAATTATTCGAAGAATATTCAATCGATTCAAAAAATTTAACTTCTTTGTATGCAAAAACATCTGCTGGGAATAAATTGTCCGAACTTATGCTGAAACGTAATGGTTATGAAATAAAAAGCATAGAATACGGTGTTCCGGTATCCCGTCATAATCCAAAAATTACTGATTTGACGACTTGGATAAAACATTTGGATACCCGTTCAAAATAAATCCCGCATTGCAAATATACATCAATTATATTACAATTCTTTTTGTTATTTCGGCAAAGGGGTATGTATATGAAAAATTTAATAATATCGATTTTGTATAAATTGGGTGTTTGTAAAGTTTTGCCAATTTCATTTGTTAACGCTGTTACAATCAAAGAAAACAATGAAAAACTTGTAAATATAAAAAACATAAAAGGCTTTTTATTTGTTGATGAATTGTCAAACAGACGGGAAGTTTTATTACGACATACAGTTGTTGAAATGTTAAAGCAAGCATCACAGGCTTTGCCAAAAAATTATTATATTATGATTGATTCCGCATACCGCCCGATTTTGGAACAAAAAAAGCTTTGGGAATTTACGTATAAAAATGCAAAGCGTGACAATCCAAATTTAACCGATAAAGCATTGTTAAAAATGGTAAATGCACTTTGTGTTAATCCAAATGTGGGGTTTGGTGGACATCAAACGGGTGGTGCGGTTGATGTTATTTTGTGTGATAAAAATGGTGTGGAATATGATATGGGTGAACCGACACAGACAGGGGCAAAAAATATAACAGCAAAACAATCCGAAAACAGACAAATTTTATCAAAAGCGATGGAGTCTGCTGGTTTTAAAAATTATCCGTATGAATGGTGGCACTTTTGTTATGGCGACAGAATGTGGGCAGCATATTCAAATAAGAAAGTCGCATTTTATGGTTATTACGATGATAAACGAAAAACATTTTCGTGATAAGTCAGTGATTTCGTTGTGCGGTTTCTTGTCCTTGCTTTTTATTGCTAATTTGTATAAAATAAAAGTCAGTTAAAATTATTTCAAAAAGGTAAAATAAATGAAAAAAATAATCACAGGTTTTCTGGCAATTGTTATGGCTTTGGTTTTTGTATCTTCGGCTTTTGCTGAATTACGGGTTGATATTGTTGCGGGTGGAATTAACCCAATTTCTTTGGCGGTTCAAAAATTTGAAACGGGTGCCGGCGTTAATGAAAAAGACGCACAAACGGTGCGTTCCGTTTTGGAATCAGATTTAAAATCCAGCGGGATTTTTCGTATTGCAAATCATGATGCTTTCCCTGAAATGGTGAAAATGAATAAAATGCCGGACTTTGATTTATGGAAAGCTATAAAAACAGACGTATTGGTTCAGGCCGAAATGACAGCCGAAAAGGGCGGTAAATATAAAATCGTATTTTATGTATGGGATGTTGACGGCAAAGAACAAATCGAAGCACAAAGTTTAATTACTTCGAAAAAATCAATTCGCCGTATGGGACATATTATGGCGGACGCAATTTATGAAAGATTAACCGGTGAAATAGGGTACTTTGATACACAAATTGCTTTGATAGCTGAAAGCGGCCCTGTTGAAAACAGAACAAAAAGATTGGCAATAATGGATCAGGATGGTCACGGATTACGATATATGTCGGACGAAGATTCGTTTATTTTATCCCCGAATTTTTCACCGACAATGTCCAGCATATTGTTTTTGTCGTATTATAATGACGACCCTATGATTTGGTCTTTGGATATGGTGACCGGTGAACAAAAAAGACTGGGTAAATTTGGCGGAATGAACTTTTCCCCACGATTTTCACCGGACGGTAAAAAGATTGCTTTGTCATTGGTCAAAGACGGTATAACAAATATTTATGAATATACGATTGCGACAAAAAAATTAAGAAAAAGAACTTTTGGAATTTCAATCGACACCAGCCCGTCTTATTCGCCCGATGGTAAAAAAATGGCTTTTAATTCGAATCGTTCGGGAACACAACAAATTCACGTTTTGGATTTGGAAACCGGTAAAGAAAAAAGAATAACATACGGATCCGGTAAATATGCGACACCCGCATGGTCACCGGATGGGCAATTTATCGCATTTACAAAAATTGCAGATGATACTTTTTATGTTGGTATTATGAATCCGGACGGAAAAAATGAAAAAATATTGGCGGGCGGTTGGTTTATGGAAACCCCAAGCTGGGCCCCAGGGTCACGCAGAATTGTTTATTATGAAACTGAAAAAATTATGGATGATATGGAACGTGTAAGCCATATTCGAAGCGTCGATATAACGGGTCAAAATGTTTATGATATCGAACTGCCCGAAGGCGTTGGTGGTTCTATGCCGACTTGGTCGCCAAGGTTGCCATAAATAAACCAAAAGGTTTTATGTTGAAGCATTTATTTTGCTGTATAATTTTATCCACTGTTGTATCTGCGGCGAACGCTGTATCTGCAACGGTGGATTATGTTATAGATGGTGATACATTCAACGCAACAGTTAATATTGATAAAGATATAAATATTAAAGCCAGAATTCGAATATTAAATATTGACTCACCCGAATTAAAGGGTGATTGTGACACAGAGATAAATTTAGCAAAACAATCCAAAGAAAGGCTGATTCAACTGTTGCCAAAAGGTTCGGTAATTGAATTGTCCGATTTAAAAGATGATAAATATTTGGGGCGAATAAATGCAATTGTTAAAAATTCGGATGGGCTGGATGTTTCAAAAACTTTGATAGATGAAAAGTTAGCGGTGCCATATTCGGGCGGCAAACGAATTTCGTGGTGTGATTAAAAATTATAATGGGTATAAAAAAAGCTGTGATTTGTTTTTCACAGCTTTTGTTTTTAATTTTATGCGGATTGGCGATTGATTGCTTCGCCGATTTCATCCAACGTTGCACTGCACGGTAACATTGGTTCAATGTAAACGTTTGCGGTGCCGGATTTAATTTTTCCCTTTTTTGGCCAGTATACACCCGAATCGGTTCCGACAGGTAAAATTGGTAATTTCAAACTTTCTGCTATGAACATTAGCCCACGTTTTAATTTAACAGGTTTTCCAGGTTTTGTTCGGGTGCCTTCGGGGAACACGATTAAAACACCGCCGTCCAATATTTTTTTTGCGACCGCATCTGTCAAAGCCTTCATATTTGTGGCACCTTTTGCACGGTTTACAGGTTGCAGACCCATACGCCAAAAAGACCAACCATATATAGGAATCCACAATAATTCACGTTTAACTATGAAAAAAGAATTCGGAATGGATGTTTCCAAAACTGCAACTTCCAAAATGGACATATGTTTGGCGGCAATTATCAATTTTCCGTCCAGACGAATATTGTTGCCATGCGGTTTTAATGGGATGCCGTCGACTTGTTCAACAGGAAAATGTGTTTTTGTTTTTATCCCGCCGACAATACGTGCAACGCCCAAAACGCCCTTGGCATTCAATGTAACAACCCAACGGGTTAATTTTTTCGAAGGTAAAACCAACAACATAAATGGTGCCCAAAATATAAACCATAATGCCAATGTGATTTTAAATAAAATTGTTTTTATCATTTTTTTTCTCTTTTTACTTTTTTAATTATTCTTTGATACCCAACATAGTTCCGATATATTTCGCATATTCAATACCCCATCTTTCCAATCTTTTGTGAACAGGGATGCCTGTCAAAGGCACAGGGCAATTTGCAATTTCAATTTCCGGCAATTCTTTTTCAATCAAATATTTTGCACGATTAAAATGGTCTTCGCTGGTTATTAAAACGATTCGGTTTAATCCCTGGGCTTGGGCAATTTTTTTTATCGCCAAAGCATTTTGATATGTGGATTTTGAATTTGGTTCAATGCGAACTTTTTGTCGTTTGTATTTGACCTTGGCACCGGTGCCGATAATATACAAAGTTGAATCAGGATTTTTATTCATAATTCGCATCGCATAAGGTATTCGGGAATCATCGCCAGTTAATACAAAAACAGTATCATTTTTCATAACAGTTGAACACTTCGTCGGGGCGGTCGATTTAAAAACGGCACCACCCAGTAAAAGCATTCCCGCAACCATAAAAGATGTTGTTATCAATTTCATTTTTTTGCTTAACTGTTTTCAAGTATTTTCAAAGTTGTTTTTTTTGTTGTCCAGTTTGCGAAAATTATAATCGCAATTGGCATTAAAATCAATAAAATCCATCCGAATAAATTCAATCCCATCATTGCCATCAATCCAACACGTGCACTTTGTGCGGCGGATAAAACAAGTAATAATACAGGAATCGCCGAAATTAAACCGATTGTGCCGGCAATTATACATATTTTGGTTACAATTATTCGCATTTGATTTATCACAAAGTTATCAGATGCCCCGATTTGATTTAATATTTCCAATTCCCGTTTATGCAGCATTGCGGTATTTTTTGTGATGTACGAAATACAAAAAGTAATGGCTGTAATGGTAAGTGCCAAAATTATAAAGGATATAAATATCATTCGCCATCCAACACCGATTGATTTTTCCAAAGTTTGTGAATGCGGTAAAAAGCGTGCCTTGGATTCGAATTGTTTTGCGATTTGTTCCATATCTGCATTGTCGTTTATTTTGATTTCATACATTTGTGGTAAATATTTGCCCAATACATCAGATTTCGCAGAAACCCAAGGTTTCAAAAGTTCTGTCATTTGATCTGTTGAAACTAATGTAACCGTTTCAAATTTATCTTTGTTTTTATCGATTATTTTTTTTACGTCTGCTGCATTATCTGGTTGCATAACCTGGACGGTTGCGAATAAATCCCATTGATTGTTCCATCGTGCGACACTTGTGCTGATTGCGATAACGATTCCTAAAATCAAAACAGACAAATGTGACAACAAAGACAAAATACCTGTCATAAATAAAGACTGACTTTTGATAAGTGCAAATACAAGAGGCTTTTTTTTCATAAACATTTTTATGCTTTTCCTGCGATGTCTGCGAAGTTTTTGGATAAATCCCCAAGGTAGTCTTCGGTTGTTTTAACTGGAACTTCTGGTGTTTCTTTTTTGGAATTTTCGATAAAGTTTACTTTGCTATTTTCAATACGCAAAATTGGAAATTTATATGTGTCCATAAATTTTTGATTATGAGTTGATAAAATTATTGTTGTACCAAAAGCCTTGTTCATTTGGATAAACAATTCCATCAAACGAACTGCGTTTTCGTCATCCAAATTTCCAGTCGGTTCGTCCGCCAGTAATATTTCAGGTTTGGTAATAATTGCACGTGCAACCGATACCCTTTGTTGTTGACCGCCTGATAAAGATTTTGGATCGGCATTAACATATTTACCCAATCCCGCCCAACCAAGTGCGGTATTAACACGATTTTTTATAATGCTTTCGGAAATTCCACGAACCCGTAAAGGTAGTGCAACATTATCAAAAACAGACAAGTGTGAAAGCAGGGAATATTCCTGAAATACGATTGCCATTTTGCTGCGAATTTTATTTATTTCGTCCCGTGACATATTATCGGTTGTTTGTCCGAATAATTTTATATGTCCATTTGATTGTTTGTGCAATTGATAAATCAGTCGCAACAAAGTTGTTTTTCCGGCACCGGACGCCCCAGACAAAAAACAAAAAGCCTGTTCGCTGATGTTAAAAGAAACATCCGACAAGATTTCCTGACCTTTGTCATATTGTGCGGACACGTTTGTAAAAGAAATTGCTGTTTTTTTATCCATAACTTTATGCTAGTGAAAAAAAGGCTTATGGTCAAGTCCAGATACAAAAAAAATGAAAAATAAAAAAAATCAAGCGAAAAATTTACAAAAATTAAAAAAAAACTGTTTTTCAAATTTAATAAAGTACTTGATTTGTGATATAATGACATAAAAACAATAAGGAAAATATTATGAAAAAACTATTAACTTTTTTATTTGGTGCCGCCGCTGTTGCAGCTGTATCGCCAGGTTCCGCAAGTGCCGCACAATATGTGAACGTGCCGCAATACGTGAACGTGCCGCAATATGTTGGCACAACCAGAACATATGTTCCAGCCAGTTCGGGAAAGTATCAATATTCTGGTGGATCTTATGGCTCTGCTGCCACGACTCAGCCGAAAAATGAATTCGCAACAAGCTGGTATGCAACTTTTCGTGCGGCTATAAATTTGTTGGCATTTGAAAACACATATGAAAGCGATCCAACAATAATCGCAGACAGCGGTGGGGATAAATATTCCGCCAGTCCGGTTTTTGGTGCATCCGCTGCTTTTGGTAAAAGATTTTCCGAAACTTTCCGTGGTGAAATCGAAGTCGGATATCCAGGGACTTTTTCGGACGAAGACAACTTGGCACAATTTCAATTAAGCGCACCATACGCTGGATTTAATTTGTTGCTGGATTTGGCCGGACAATCAAACGGTATTTATGTGGGTGTTGGTGCCGGTGTTGCAATGGTTATGTCTGAATTAAACGGACCTGTGTTTGACGGTGTAACAAATCCAGATGCAGAAAACGGAAGAAAAGTCACAGCAATGTCACCATTGGTTGCTGGTATGATTGGTTATTCTGCTGGATTGGATGAACGTTTGGGATTGGATATTCGTTATCGTATTTCAGGGTATCAGGGAAATTCGCATTCCCGAACTTGGCAAGGATTGGTTGGCGGTGTTACTACAGACTTTCCGTTTGAGCTAACAACCGGTTGGGTTATGTCGAATGAAATATCAGTTGGTTTAAGATATCATTTTTAATTTTTATTTAAATCAAAAATGTGATATAATGGTATAAACGAGAATAAAAAGTAGGGAATTATGAGAAAGAGAATAAATTTATTTTTGTCGGTAATAACGGGCGTTATATGCAGTGCTGTTTCTTTTGATTCAGATGCGGCGTCATCAATCCGTCAATTTGGTTCGGGTTCAGTTTATACCAGTGCATCAAATGCTGCGACATCGAAACCATCGGGCCCATCATCGATTGATGCGGTTCGTTCTGGATCTATGCGTTTAATGCCAGGGATGGGGTCTTCGGCTTCTATTGGTTCTGCATCGACATCAACAGGCGGTTCGATTTCAGGTTCCGTACCACGTTTATCAATTGGTTCATATTTACAAGGCGGCACGACTCAACAGGGGTCTTCGTCTGTTCGTCCGATAATCCCAGGGGTTGATACAGGCGGTGGTTCAGACAGCACCGATTTATCCGGAATAAATACATCGATAAGCAATCTTACAAAAGAAATAAATAATTTAAAATCGGACAAACAAAATAACTTGACTGCTGGCAACGGTATCGAAATAAAAAATAATATAATTTCTTTGACTGACGCTGTTGGTGGCACAATTGAAATGCAAACAACCGCAACCCATGTGCAATGGAGAAATTCATCCACGGGGCCTTGGGTTAATTTGATTGCAATCGAAGATTTAAAGGGTGAAGACGGCACAGGTGGTGGTGGCGGCGGTATATCCGAAGCGATAATAAACAGCGGTGATTCAGGTGGTGTTGTTGTTGGATTGACATACAGTGCGGCAACAAATCAAATTACTTTACAAAAAGCATTTGTCACAGGTTCACATATCGCCGATGGTTCGATTGAATCCGTTGATTTGGCGACAAATTCCGTGACCGAGGCAAAAATTGCCGACGGCAGTGTAACCCATACAAAATTGGCATCAAATGCGGTCGAAACAGATAATATTGCGGATTTAAATGTTACAAATGCAAAATTGGCAAATTTATCGGTTACTACGGATAAATTAGCAACCGGTTCAATTACAGGTGGCACAGGCGGTGTTATTGCGGACGGAACTATCCAAGAAGTTGATTTAGCACAAACGATAGTGGAAAAATTAAATAAAATTGGCACGGGTGGTGATGGCACAGAATACAGCATCAGTAATTTCCCAGATTATTTGGAATAAAGAACTAAAAGGTTAATATAATGTTTAATAAAAAAATTATTTTTTCGACACTTTTTACTGCGTTACTGTTGGCGGATGCGGTTCCTGTGATTGCTGCAACACAACAGGTTACCAGTCCGGCACACGTCGAAGCTGTATATGATAATTTGTTGGGTAAAATCAAACCGAATACGGCTGCGATTGATGCTTTGGAAACCAAGGTCGGAAGTGAAGACATAAAAAGTGGAAGAACAATTTCAAATCAGGTAAATATAAATACGGATGGTGTCACATATTTGGATGCAAACAAAATGAATAATGTGACAAGAATTGATGGGTTGGGTAACGTTATAACATCTGCAAAGGTTGAAAACAATAATTTGATTTTGGAAAAAGGTATCACCGTAATTGACCAGGCCACATTGGATGCCGAATTAGAAGGCAAAATGTCAAGTGAACTGGCATCATATGATAATACAAAACTTTCAACGGAAACAGCGGATGTTGTGACGGGTGCAACGGTTAATTCGGATGAAGAATTGGTTTTGCAAAAAGGTTTCACAGCGGTAAGCAAAGCATACGTTGATGCAAAAACCACGGGTATTGTAACCGATGCGAATTTAACAGAATTGGAAAATCGTGTAACTGTTAATGAAAATAAAATCGGAAAAAATGAAACGATAAGTACCGGTGAAACAATTACAACACAGGTTAATGAAAATACGAAAAATGTTGAAACAAATACAGAAATGTTAACAAAGGTTCCTGTGCCAACGGGTGATTGTACTTCGCCATCGGCGTTTTGTGTGTTGGCTTATGACACGGGCAGTTCTTTGAATAAATATGTATGGGTTAATTTGTCGCAAAATCCGACAAATCCGTAATAAACAAATTGGAAAAAAGATTGGAAAAAAGCAGATAGACTGGAATAAAAGACAGATAGACTGAAAAAAAAACAAAAACAAAAAACAAAAATTAAAAAGGGGTTTAAAAATGAGTAAAAAAATAATATTTACAGGTGCCATGGGTGCGATATTGTTATCCATCGGTGCAGCACAAGCGGCTGTTCCTGCAATCGCTTCAAAAGGCTATGTTGATACAACAAAAGTCGGTTTGACAGTTAATGATACACCAGGTGATGGCGATATAATCACAGGAGTGTCCACAAGTTCATCTGGTATCACAATTACCAGAGGTAATATTGCTGATATAGGTGGTATTGGAGTTGTTGCAACAGCTGGTGGCGATGGTGTTATGGGTAATACTGTTATCGAAAATCCGGATGGAACCGTTACTATTCAACGTAGAGCTATGACAACGACTGATATAGGGACAGGTACCGTAACAAATGTAAACATCGCAAATGATGCTGTTACATCCGCAAAAATCGATGATGGAACGGTTATGCTGATCGATTTGAATTCGGAGGTTACAAATAATTTTGCAACTGATGCCGATCTTTCTGGGAAATTGAACACCGGGATAGAACAATTAGGTAGTACCGGTATAGTTGCAACTGTAACTGAGAATGCTACTGGTGATGTGACTGTTACGCGCAGATTGGTTGATACTGCTGACATCGCCGCTGGTGCAGTTGAAGCAAACCAAATCAATACTGATGCTGTTACAACGGCCAAAATCATGGATGGAAATGTTACTGCTGCGAAATTGGCTGATGATATATTACAAAGCATCGGCGGTATTGAAATGCCAGAATCTTGTACTCATGGTGGTGCTTCATGTGTTCTGACTTTCGTAGCAAATGGTGTTGATGGTGGTCCTGCTTTGGCTTGGTTGGATTTGCAATTGGGTGGGGCTGAAACTGTTCCAGAAATTCTTCCATAATAACATAATCATAATGGATTGGTATGAAGTATAAAAACTTTATATTTTCCAAAATGTAAAATGTCAGAATGCACAAAACATTTGTGCATTCTGATAATGTCTTTGAATGTGAAAATTTTATATGGTTATTTTTAATATTTAATTCAACAAATTAAATTTAAAAAATAATCTATGAAGGGGTATAAAATTAAAAACATAAATCTCATCTTTATCGGATTGCTGATAACGGCGGTTTTCGCTGGTGATGTTTATGCAGCATACCCAACCGTTGTTACCGACACTTATGTTAACAAAGTGGTCGAAAATCTTGCAACAAAAACCGAATTGGAAACAGGATTGGCAAAAAAAGTCAACACAACCGTTACAACAACCGATTCCAAAACAACCGAAACTTCGGTTGTGTCCGGCGTTGCCGTTGACAAAGACGGAAACATCGTCGTAACAAAATCAAACGTCAGTTCCGGCGAAATCGCCGATAAATCAATCACAAATGCAAAATTGGCGGATAATTCCGTTGATTCTGTTAAAATCAAAGACGGATCAATAACAAGGGATGATTTGAATTCTTCGGTTTTGTCCGATTATGTTAATAATCATAATTTGGATATTAAATTAAACGAAAAAATGAATGCAAAGATTTCCGGAAATGACGGTACTGGTGCTGCTATTATCGGGCTTTCGGTTGTGGATGGCGGATTGGTCGTCGAACGTGGCGATATTTCAACAGAAAAAATGGGCGAAGGTTCTGTCACAACCGTCGAAATCAAAGACGGTACAATCACCAAAGACGATATCAACCCAGAATTATTAAAAGAATACGCAACCGTTTCAGAATTGGAATCGGGATTGGCAACAAAATTACCGTCGGTATTGGATTCCGAAGGCGTCGCAGATGGTGAAATGGTAACCGATGTTCAAATCATCGACGGTGTATTGACTGTGTTCAAAGGAAACAGTGTCATAGGTGACGATACAATTACAGGTAAACAAATTATCGATGGTTCCATAACTGCGGACGATTTGGATTCAACTGTTTTCACAACTTTTGTTGGTAAAGACCAATATGCAGCCGAAGTCGACAGCAAAATGCAAAAAGATGTTGTTTACGAAGGTACAGGAAACTTTGTTACCGAAGTCGCATTGGACGCAACAACTGGATTGTTAACCGTCTTTAAAAATGAAAATGATGTCGTGTTGCCTGCCGACACCGTCACAGAAACAACAATAAAAGATTACGCAATTATCGAAAGCAAATTAGCCGACGGTTCGGTCACAACACCGAAAATTGCAAATGAAAACGTTACAACCGAAAAATTGGCCGACAGTTCTGTAACAACCGAAAAAATTGCGGACTTTTCAATCGTGACCGATAAATTTGCCGTTGGGGCGGTTGATTCCAATGCTATAATGGATGGCACAATAAAATCAATTGACTTGGATTCCGAAGTCTTGGCAGATTATGTAACACAAAGTTTATTAAGCGAAGGGTTATTCGGAACTATTAAAAAATCGGTGACTTTTGTAACCGAAGAAGGTGTCGATAAACCAAATGTTGTAAGTTCAATCGAAGTCGATGATGACGGTAATATGACTGTAAATTTGGGATATATCGAAGGGGCATCAACCGATTCGGGTAATCCTTTGGATGTGGGATCCGTTACAACAAGAGAAATTGCAAACGAAACGATTTTAATCGAAGACTTAAACGCCGAAGTAAAAAAATTGTTCGATGGAAAAATGAACACTTATATCGCAAAAAGCGGTTCCGGTAACGTTGTATCCGATATCCGTGTTGATTCAGAAGGTAATATGACACTGGTTATGGCCAGCATTACGGGTGGAACCGGCGGAACAGGTGGCGATGGGTCATTCGTTTTGGCCGAAGGTGTCGTCACAGGATTTCATATCAAAGACAAAACAATTCAATCCGTCGATATCGAAGAAGGTGGTATAACAACAGACGAAATTCGTGATAGAACAATTATGCCAATTGATCTTAATGAATCTGTTTACGATTGGATTGCTATGTTGTTGGACGGCAAATTGGGTAGCGATATCACAGTGTCCGCCGAACAAGGTGAACCGTCAAATAAAGCAATCACAGATATCGCAATTGTCGACGGCGAAATGGTTGTAACCATCAGTGAAATAACCGGAACTGGTACCGGTGGCGAATTGGGTAATGATTCTGTGACAACCAAAGAAATTAAAAACTATACAATTTTGACCGAAGATTTGGATCCAAGTGTTCTTAGAAACTATGCAACAATGTCGGATTTGTCAGAATTTATAACACAGGCTGATTTGTCCGCATATGTTACAAATACTAAATTCGATGCCGAAATGGCTAAAAAAGTTACAAAATCAATTGACTTTGGTGGCACAACAGGCGGGGTAATAACAAGCATTGATTTCGCATCCGATGGCGGATTGATTGTAACAAAGGGTGATGTCGAATCAAAAGATTTCGTATTGGAAGATAATTCAGTCACCAGATCAAAAATAGTTGACGATGCCGTAAATGGTGATAAAATCGAAGAAAAGTCAATCACTGAAAATCATCTGTCGGACGAACTGTATGCAACAATAAATTCGAAAATGGATATGCCGCCCGAATGCACAGAAAATCCAAATGTTTACTGTGTGTTAACAGGGTTGCCGGGTCAGGAAATGGTCTGGACCAGAATATATACAGATTCGTCAGGAAATTAAAATAAACAAAGGTGGAAAAAATGACTAATAATAAAATATACAGCAGTTTAAGTGTTTTGTGCTTGTTCGCAATCGTGTTTGCAACTGGTGATGCTTTGGCCGCCGCACCAAGTGTCCCAAGTACAGGATACGTACAACAATTGGTCGATGATAAATTGGATGGTGATGTGGTTTTGGATCCGGATTCAACCGCCAGTGCAACGACCGCAAATAACGTTTTGAAATCCGTCGAAGTAATAGACGAAGACGGTGACGGTGTTGTTGATGATGCAGTTTTTACAACCGGTTTAATCACAGGCGATAACATCGCAGACGGAACAATTACTGTTGAAAACCTAAGCTCGGAAGTAACAAATAACTTGGTTAATATTTCTACCACAGAGACAGGAGCAGGAAATATGGTTACAGGCGTATCCGAAGCAGATGGTGTTATAACTGTAACAAAAGGAAATGTACAAATCCCAGTCGGCGGTTATAATGTAACGGATAGTTATGCCGTTATTTGGGTTGAATAAAAAGTTTTTACAAAACCCCTTTGTAAAAAACAAGGCCGCAATTTATTGCGGCCTTGCTTCTTTTTGTATTGAATAACTTTACAGGAATTTTAATAAAAATATCCCAATGCCCGCAAATAATATCGCTGCCAATGTTAATGGCCAAAAATATTTTTTTACCATTGTATTTGCATACCCTTGGAATCTCCATAACAAAAAACCAATAATTGAAAAACGCATTGTGCGAAATATTGCCGATACACCCAAAAATAATAAAGCCGGAAATCCCAAAAATCCTGCGGCTATTGCCATCAGTTTATATGGTATCGGGGTCACAGCCGCCAAAACAATTATCCAAACACCGTATTCACGGAACATATTTTTTGCATTTTCAAATTGTGCTGGATTCGATACATTTTCAATTAACCAAACACCAACTGATTCAAATAACCAAAAACCAATCATATATGCAATTGCACCGCCAACCAACGAACCCAATGACGTTGCAATGATTATAGGTAATGCACGTTTTTTTTCTGCGACAATTGGGGGTGCCATAAATACTTCGGGTGGGATGAACAAAAATATTGATTCAAACACAGTTAAAATAAACACAACCCACGAAAACCAAGGTTTGGCTGAGTATTGCAGTATAAAATCGACAAACTTCATTTTTTTCATTTTCTCTATCCTTTTTGAAAATTAACATTTTTTATTGTAATTTTTTTATTTGATGTTTACAATACTTTTATGAAAAAAAATTTAAGTTACAGCAGAAAAGAAAGAATTGCCAGCAAAACCCAAACAATGGTTGCTGAAATTATTCGTGATGATTTTTCCGAAGACCCAATTTTGTCGGGTGTGTCATTAGTTGGTGCCGATTCGACAGGGGGGTTGAATTTTGTAAAGCTTTTTTATTACACCAGAAACCCTGATTTAAAAGCGGTTGAAAAAAGATTACAAAACGCAAACAAAACAATTCGATTTAAATTGGCACAAAAAATGGAACAAAAATATGTTCCAGATTTAAAATTCCAATATGATAATACACTGGAAAGTGCCAGCAGAATCGATGAATTGTTGGAAAAAATCAGGGTTGAACAATAATTAACGAACCCCGACTTTCCAGCCTTCGAATTTTTGAATGGCGGTCGCCAGTTTGGTTATATTCAAGTTTTTCAATATATCATTTCGGTTAAATCCGGTCTCGGATTCCAAAAATTTTATATAATTTAATGTGTGATTTTCTGATGTTGGGGCATATCGATGCATCGCATCATACAGGTTCAATTCACGATATGTTTTGGTTTGCAATAATTTGCACAACGCATTAAATCCTGTTTCGTAATTCGGAAATACAGCAAATCCACCCGATTCGGATTTTGCACCGTGCCGAATTGAAAAAGCGGTATATCGTAAATTTCCTGGGTTATTATTTCTCCATGAAATACTTCCATTCATTTTTTATCCTTTTGGTTATGATATAAAAAAAAGACACGAAAAATCGTGTCCAAATTACAATAAATAGTATATCAAAAAATGGCGAAAAAATCAATATAAATCTTGAAATTTATGAAATCTTGGTGTATGATTTAAGGACTATGAATCAAAAAAATATAAGAAATTTTTCAATCGTTGCGCATATCGACCACGGTAAATCTACTTTGTCGGATAGGCTGATTGAATATACAGGCACACTGCAATCACGTGAAATGAAGTCTCAGGTTTTGGACAGTATGGATATCGAACGTGAACGTGGAATTACGATTAAGGCACAAACCGTGCGTTTAAATTATACCGCCAAAGACGGTACAGAATATCAATTGAATTTGATGGATACGCCGGGTCACGTTGACTTTACTTATGAAGTTTCCCGTTCATTGGCGGCATGCGAAGGTGCAATTGTTTTGGTTGATGCAACCCAGGGGGTTCAGGCACAAACACTGGCGAATGCTTATTTGGCTTTGGATAATGATTTGGAAATGCTGCCTGTTTTAAATAAAATTGATTTACCATCATCTGATGTCGCAGCGGCCAAGGAACAAATTTCCGATGTAATTGGAATGGATGCTACAAATGCTTTGGCGGTGTCCGGTAAAACGGGCGAAGGCGTTCCAGAATTATTGGAAGAAATTATAAAAAAATTACCATCGCCATACGGTGATGAAAATTCTCCGACTCGTGCTTTGTTGGTTGATTCGTGGTACGATTCGTATTTGGGTGTTGTTATTTTGGTTCGTGTTGTTGATGGTGCATTATCACAGGGGCAAAAAATTAAATTTATCGCAACGGGTGCCGAATACGTTGTCGATAAAATTGGATACTTTTCACCAAAAATGGTTAATACAGAAAAATTAAATACAGGTGAAATGGGCTTTATCATCACAGGAATGAAAACGATTCACGATTGCAAGGTTGGGGATACAATATGCGATTCTAAATCCGATGTTGAAATATTGCCAGGATTTAAACCGTCCATCCCCGTTGTGTTCAGTAGCTTTTTTCCAGTCGAAGCGGATGATTATCCAAGCTTTCGTGATGGGTCGGAAAAGCTGGCTTTGAATGACGCATCATTTGTTTTTACAACTGAAAAATCATCCGCATTGGGATTTGGTTTACGATGTGGATTTTTGGGTTTGTTGCATATGGAAATTATTTCCGAAAGATTAACCCGTGAATTTGGATTATCGTTAATAAATACAGTCCCAAGCGTGTTGTATAAATTGCATTTAAAAAATGGCGAAGTTGTTGATTTAGAAAACCCAGCCGATATGCCGGATCCAACACAAATCAATCACATCGAAGAACCATGGGTTCGTGCAACCATTATGTTGCCGGAAAGTTATATGGGTTCGATAATGGGGCTTTGTTCCGAAAGACGTGGTGTTCAGGAAAATATATCGTATGTCGGGAACAGGGCGGTATTGGTTTATCAATTGCCTTTGGCGGAAATAGTGTTTGATTTTTATGATAGGGTAAAATCTTTGTCATCTGGTTATGCGTCATTTGATTATGTTTTACAAGGGTATCAAGCATCCGATTTGGTAAAGGTGTCAATTTTGGTTAACGAAGAAAATGTCGAACCATTGTCGTTTTTATGCCATCGTTCTTTTTCGGAAAAACGTGGACGTCAAATTGTGGAAAAGTTAAAAGACCTTATCCCACGTCATCAATTTAAAATCCCATTACAGGCGGCAATCGGTGGTAAAATTATCGCACGTGAAACTATTGCGGCTTTTCGTAAAGACGTTACATCAAAATGTTATGGTGGGGATATAAGCCGAAAGAAAAAATTGTTGGATAAACAAAAAGAAGGTAAAAAAAGAATGCGTTCTTTTGGTAGCGTAGAAATCCCACAGTCCGCATTTATCAATGCTTTAAAGGTTTAATACGGGGCTTTTTAAAGTGTTTGGGACAAAATGAATGTTTTTGTCATTTTGTTATAATTTGTTATAATCTCTTGACACCAACCTTGAAAAGTGATAACTTATTATCCGACGGCCCGAACGGGTTCACAATTTTAACTTAACATAAGGAAAATAAAATGTCAGTTTTTGATAAAGTAAAAGAAATCGTAATCGAAAAATTATCTGTTGATGCAGACAAAGTTACAATGGAAGCAGCCTTCACAAACGATTTGGGTGCAGACAGCTTGGACTTGGTTGAATTCGTAATGGAAGTCGAAAAAGAATTTGGTATCACTATACCAGACGATGAAGCAGGTAAATTGGCTACTATTGCTGATGCTGTTAAATACATCGAAGCAAACCAAAAATAATAATTTTTATTATTAAAATTTTACCGCTTTGGGGGCTTTTAACCCAAAGCGGTTTTTTTGTTGTTTTTTTCCTAAAATAGTGTTAAATATTTATCATAGTCTAACTCTTGTAAAATTAAGGATATGAAATGAAAAGAGTCGTTATCACAGGTATGGGCATCGTTTCCCCAGTTGGAACAGGTGTCGAATATGCTTGGAAAAATATAGTTAATGGTAAATCGGGAATTCGTTCTGTTGATATTTTTGATGCATCAGATTTGGCATCTCAGATTGCAGGCGTTCCGGTTTATGGCGAAGAAGAAGGACAATATAATCCATCGAACGTCGTCAGCCCAAAAGACCAAAGAAAAATTGATAAATCTATTTTATATGGAATTGTCGCAGCCGAAGAAGCAATTACAGATGCAGGCTTAATCGATTACACAGGCGATAAAGATCGCATCGGTGTTTCAATCGGTGGTGGTATCGGTGGTTTGAACACAATTTATGATAACTGTGTTGAATTGTTCCAGGGCGGCCCACGTGCAATCAGTCCTTTCTTTATCCCAAAGGCAATTATAAATATGACATCTGGTCATGTTTCAATTAAACATGGGTTCAAGGGGCCAAATATTTCAATCGCAACAGCTTGTGCATCTGGTGCACATTCAATTGGCGAAGGTGCCAGATTGATTCAACATGGGGACGCCGATATTATGGTTTGTGGTGGTTCCGAAGGTGCGGTGGGCCGAATCGGTATGGCAGGGTTTTCAGCAATGAAAGCATTAAGCACAAGAAACGATGATCCAGCCGGTGCATCTCGTCCTTGGGATAAAGACCGTGATGGTTTTGTTATCGCCGAAGGTGGTGGTATTGTTATTTTGGAAGAATATGAACACGCCAAAGCCCGTGGTGCAAAAATTTATGCTGAAATAGCAGGGTACGGATTGTCAGGGGACGCTTATCACATCACAGCCCCAGCCGAAGGTGGCGAAGGTGGAATGCGTGCAATGAAAGCTGCTTTGAAAAATGCAAATTTGCAACCAGCCGATGTTGATTATGTAAACGCACATGGAACATCAACAGGTTTGGGTGATATCGGTGAATTGACAGCGGTTAAAACTTTGTTCGGTTCAAATCCTGTGTCATTGTCATCAACAAAATCTATGACAGGTCATATGTTGGGTGCCGCCGGTGCGGTCGAAGCAATCTTTTGCACACTTGCAATCCGTGACGGTATTGTGCCGCCAACAATCAATTTGAATAACCCAGAAGAATTGATTGGTGATTTCGATGTCGTTGCAAACACAGCAAAGAAAAAAGAATTGAACGTTGTTGTTAATAACTCTTTTGGATTTGGTGGAACAAATGCAAGTTTGGTTATCAAAAAATTCAAAGAATAATATTTGATGAATTGATAAAAAAAATAAAGGCTGAAATTTCAGCCTTTATTTTTTTATCATAATGTTTGACTTATTCGGACGCAGATGATTTTTCTTTGTCCAATGCACGAATAAGTGCACGTTTGATTTTACCACTGATTGTCATCGGTAATTTTTCAACGAATTCAATAACACGTGGATATTTGTATGGTGCTGTTCTGTTTTTCACATGTTCCTGTAACTGATGTACTAAAACATCTGTACCGTGAAAGAACTTATTCAAAACAATTGTTGCCTTTACAGCCATACCACGAACGTCATCTGGGATGCCTGTGACGGCCACTTCACGTACAGATGGGTGTTCCAACAGAACACTTTCGACTTCGAATGGGCTGATGCGGTATCCCGAACTTTTAATCAAATCGTCATTACGGCCGACAAACCAAAAATATCCCTGTTCGTCGCAATATGCAACGTCGCCTGTACGGTAATAACCATCCGAAAAGCTTTTTGCATTTTGTTTGTCGTTTTTATAATAACCTGTCATCAAACCAACAGGGCGACCCGATTTCAAAGAAACGCAAATTTGGCCAACTTCGTTTGCTTTACAAACTTGGTCTTTTTCGTTTAATAAAACAACGTCCCAGCCGGCGGCGGGTTTTCCCATACTGCCCGGTTTTGGTTCAATCCATTCGTTGTTGAATAACATAACGGTTGTTTCTGTTTGACCAAAGCCTTCTTTTAATTTAACGCCGGTTAAATCAAGGAATTTTTGATATACTTCTGGGTTTAAGGCTTCGCCCGCAATTTGTGCTTTTTTAATCGAAGATAAATCATAGCTGGACATATCTTCGGCCAACAACATTTTATAAACAGTTGGCGGTGCACAAAATGAAGTAACTTTGTTTTCCGATATAATTTTTAACAATTGATCGGCTGGGAATTTTCCACCAAAATCATAAACAAATACTGTCGCACCTGTTAACCATTGGCCGTACATTTTTCCCCATGAACATTTTGCCCATCCCGATTCGGATAATGTGAAATGCAAATCGTCTTCGTTCAAAGTTTGCCAAAACATCGCTGTGTTTATATGACCCAAAGGATAAGTATAATTATGAGCAACCATTTTTGGCATATCGGTTGTTCCACTGGTGAAATACAAAATAAATGTATCTTCGTTATTTGTGCGGATTCTATCCATATGTGTTGGATGTGTTTCGATAGCTTTTGCGATTTCTTCGTTTGTGATGATTTGGATATCTTTACCGTTGACGCATTGGTCGATTTCATTTTTGATATACCCGTCATCAAAATAAACAATGTTTTTAACATCAGCCATAGATATTCTGTATTCGATATCATGTGCTTTTAATTGATTGGTGGATGGAATAGGGGTCGCACCGACTTTGTGCAAAGCCATCATCAAAACCCAATATTCCCAACGACGACGCAAGAATAATAAAACACAGTCGCCAGATTTGATGCCTTTTTCGGTTAAAAAGTTCGCAACTGAATTTGACATTTCGGACAGTTGTTTGTAATTAAATGTCTTTTTTTCGCCCGAATCATCAGTCCAAAGCAATGCTGATTTTTCAGGGCATAGTTTTGCCTTTTCATCGATAACGTCATAGGCAAAGTTAAAATTATCCGGAACAATTGGTTTTGCATTGTTCTGATAATCAGATGAACTATCAAATTTTGTTTTTGATAAGAATTTTTGTATAAACATTTTTTCTCTTCTTTATATTTCTTATATTGTTATTTTTTGACACAGGCATAAGATTACATTAAATAGCATCAAAAGTCCAAATATTTTTTAACTTTTTGATTCTGTGTTGATTTTTTTATAATCTGGCAATATAATCGCTGTTGTAAAGCACAAGGAATATTATAAAAATGAATTTTAAAAAGTTATTTAATCCAAAAGAATTATTGTTATGCACATCTGTTGCAGTATTGTTGGCCGTTATTGTGACAGGTTTTTATTTGTTTTGTTTTTCTTCGAATATAAATAAAAGTGTATTTTTAAGGGTTAATTCAGGTAATACAATTGGACATATCGCCGACCGATTAAAAAATCAGGGCTTAATAGATTCAAAAATTTTGTTTAAAATATCGGTAAAGCTGCATGGTAACAATATGCATGTGGGGTTATATGAATTAAAAGCAGGGGATTCTTTGTTCGATATTGCGGATAAATTATCAAATGGTAAATTGGCGACAACACCAATTACTTTGCCCGAAGGTTATACGGTGAAACAAATCAAAGATTTATTAAAAGCCGATAAAAAATTAACAGGGGATGTCGAATGTAAAAATAAACATTCACTGGACCCAATATGTCATTTGCAAGACGGTGAATTATTTCCCGATACATATTATGTCCCATTAAACATTAGCCGACTGGATGTGTTACGACTGGCTTATGATAAAATGGTCGAGGTTAAAAAAGATTTGTTGAAAAAGTACCCAACTTTTCCAAAGCCTTTGAAAAACTGGAACGATGTCGTTGCGCTGGCTTCCATTGTGCAAAAAGAAACGCCACGTATTTCCGAAATGCCGACCGTTGCATCTGTATACTTAAACCGTTTAAATATTAAAATGCGATTACAGGCCGACCCAACTGTTGTTTATGCAATTACAGACGGTTATGGCGATATGAAAGAAGAAATTTTGTATTCAAAATATTTAAGAGTAGACAATCCATATAATACTTATCGAAATTATGGTTTGCCACCGACCCCAATTGCAAATGTTGGATTGTTTGCAATTATGGCCGTATTAAATCCAGCGAAAACAGATTATTTATTCTTTGTTGCGGATGGTACGGGTGGTCATAAATTTGCGGTTGATTTCGAACAACACAAAAAAAATCGTGTTCAATGGCAAAAAATTAAAAAAAGTATGTAAAGGGATAAATTCAAACAAAGTTCAACTATTAGTTGAATTTGGTTTGGGAAAAGCTTCCTTTTGCGAATTATGATTTGTTTTCATATAATAAATTCAAAGCGAACACATCGTTGTTCAATTTAAATTTAACAAAAGGAAACAAAATGAAAAAAATAATATTAACATCTTTATTGGCTGCATTTGTTATTACTTCGGCAAAGGCGGTGGATATAAACAAATTAAACGGTAATGTTCTTTATCGTCCTATGGCCCAAACATTTTATATGACAGGCGACAACTGGACGAACACTGATTTCGAATTGTTCAAAATGCAGGGCGAAGTCGGATACGGTATCACAGATGATATGTCTGTTTATATGGTAACAACATCTTCGTACGATTCGTCCGATAACCCACGATATGGAACAAAATTTAACTGGGATGCGGCGGCAGTTGGTATGTCTTTACGATATATGAACGAAATGCATATGGTTGGTGACTTTTATGCCGAAGGTGGTCAAAACTTGGATTCGTCTGACGGTTTGCACACGCAAAGCTGGAACTGGACAGCTGGAACAAACTTTGGTTATACCGGATTCAAAGATATGGTTTTATCCATGAATGCCGAAGCAAACTATATAACAGATGCCCGTGGCAGTGCGGATTATGACGCATGGGGAATGACATTGGGAATGGAAGCTTTTTACGAAGTTATGGATAATTTCGCTTTGATGGGCGGCTTGGAATATGACTTTAACCTAAGCAAGAAATATTATGTAAACAATCCAATGACAGCAAAAATGGGCGTCAGCTATGATATGCAAGATATCGCCTATGTCGAAGTTTACGGATTCAAAGATGTAAAACAAGGTTTTAACACATCACCTATGGGAATGGGAATGAAATTCGGTCTGGAATTTTAATCTTACGAATTTATATTAACTGAAATTATATATCCTTAGAAAAAAGCCCGATAAATAACATCGGGCTTTTTTTCATACATATTTAAATAAAGTACTTTTAAACAAAATAAGAATTTAATCTTTTTCGCAGGTATTCTAGGATTTTTTATATAATTTTACTTGACAAGTTATATGGTTATGGTTATAGTATATCTGCTTTCTGTGTAATCAAGGAAAGTAAAAAAGTTCAGAAATCTGCGATTTATGACTGACTTATAATTGCGTGTTGCACGTTAAAATAAGTTAGATGCGTGGGTTTTTGCAGTAAAAAAACGTTGAAAAAACAAAGAGATTTTGAATGCCAACAGTAAATCAACTGATTCGGAAACCACGTAAAAAGGTAGTTGTTAAAAGTACAGCACCTGATATGTTGGAAAATCCGCAAAAACGTGGCGTATGCACACGTGTTTATACAACCACACCAAAAAAACCTAACTCTGCGCAACGTAA